>JAPCJK010000099.1 GCA_027886975.1 Nitrososphaerota archaeon | reverse complement strand
TTGCAGCCGTGGCAGGTGAACCTGCTCAATGAGTGGTCGAGGCGGACGTTGAATCGGAGTTTCACCTTCCTCGCAAGCGCAGCCTGATCTTTGGCGAGCTCTGGTTTGGTGTGGGAAAGGTTGACGGCAGATTCGGTCAAGAATGCGACCAGGGCAGCGGCGTCCTCTTTCGCTCCCCTCCGGGCCTTCATGGGCCGAAGGCTGTGAAGAAAGGTCTTAACCGTAATCGTTCTTCCGGGGATTGTGTTGCTGAATTTCGTGTTCGCTGAATCTGCCCTGGAGCTGGTCCCCAAAGAAACCAGCCGCAGCGCGGCGGTGGTCAGCGATTCGAAGAGGAGAGAGAGGAAGGCCTCGGAGATTCTTCTGGACAGGAGCTTTCACCACTCCGCGATGTCCAGGCTGAAGGACTCGGAGAAGAGGGGGAGGCCGGACCTTGTTCATGTGGCGCTGCTGAGCGTTACCGGGACCCCGCTGTACCTCGATGGAAGAGTGAGGGTCTTCGTCCACACTTACCCGGGCGTGGTGCTGGAGCTGGCCGAGAAGACTAGAATCCCGAAGAACTATTTGAGGTTCAGGGGGCTGATGGAGAAGGCACTCGTGGAGAGGCCTCGCGAAGGGCTAATCAGGACCTACTCGGCCGGAGTGGATGAACTTGTGAGGAAAAAACTGGGATGCGACCTGGTCATCGGGTTGTCGGTTCAGGGAAAGCAAAGTAATGCCGGAGAAGTTGCCAAGAGAGTAGCTTCTGCGATGAATCCTTGCGTGATAGTTGGAGGGTTCCCCCACGGGCACTTCTCAAAAGAGGTCTTGGTATCCGCGGACGAATTGGTTAGGATAGACACGATGCCGTTGGAGGCCCATGTGGTGGCGTCGAGAGTCGTCTATGAGATTGAGAAGGCCGTTCGAAGAATCAATGATTAAATGCACTTGCCGATGCTCGAAAGTCGTGCGGTTGTCGTCCAGTCTGGATTGGCGTTGGCCGAGGACAATCTAGGACGTTAGCCCTCCAAGCTAGCAACCCGGGTTCAAATCCCGGCGACCGCACACCATTCACATGAAACGAATGGATAAACGCGAAATCCGTTGGGATTTGAACCTAAAGTCCAGCATGCGGCAACCGCATATTTTTTGCTCCCTCACTTCTTTGCACCTGTGCCTGCCCGCCCCTATGCTCGTGTGCGTGATTCCGCGCGCGGGAGGGCGATATTCGCGGTGCGATATCATTATACTCTGACTGAGAGAAAGGTGTCAAATCATCAATGAGAGCCATCGAAGCTAGATCACTAACCAAAGTCTACCCCGGAGGGACGAAGGCAGTCGACGATGTGAGTTTCGATGTGGAAGAAGGAGAGATTTTCGGCCTCCTGGGTCCAAACGGAGCAGGAAAGACAACGACAATAAAGATGATCACCACTCTAGCGAGGCCGTCTAGCGGCTCGGCAACTGTGTTCGGAGTCGACGCATCCCGTTCCCCAGAGCAAGTACGACAAATGCTTGGTTTCGTTCCCCAGACTATTTCAGTGGACGGAGACCTGACCGGTTACGAGAACTTGCTCATCTTCGCCAAACTCTTCTTTGTTGAACGAGGGCAGCGCAAAGCAAGAATCTCCGAAGCACTGGAGTATTTCGGGCTGACTGAAAGGGCCAACGACTTGGTCAAACACTATTCGGGCGGGATGATGAGACGCCTCGAGATTGCGCAGGCTCTCGTGAACCGCCCAAGATTACTCTTCCTGGACGAGCCGAGCATCGGACTTGATCCATACTCAAGGATGCAGGTCATCAAGCAGATTAAAGAACTGAACCAGAACTTCGGGACGACAATATTCGTCACGACTCACGACATGAACGAAGCAGATGAATTGTGCGATAGGCTGGCGATAATGAACCTGGGGAAGATAGCGGTCTCCGGTTCTCCTACGGAGCTAAAGAAGTCCATGGGTGGAGATGTGCTCACCGTCACGGTTTCAGGCGGACTGCCGGATTCGATTCCCAAAGAGCTGGGCTCAACAATCAGCTCCGAAGAAGGGGTTGTGAAGATACTCACTGAGGACGGCGAGAGGGCCATTCCGCGGATTACAGACTACCTCGAGGGGAAAGGCACGTTGGTGGAATCTGTTTCCCTAAGCAGGCCGACCCTCGATGATGTTTTCATGAAGTACGCAAAGGCGGGTATCACCCAGGAGACGTCGTTCCGAGAGGCGCGGTCGGCGCGCAGGAGCATTGTGAGGCACGGAAGATGACTAGTCCCCAACATCTCGTTTCGAGCGTCCTGACCATCGCAGAGATGGAGGCTAGGAAACTCAGACACGACTCCACGGAGCTCTGGATGAGGGCTGTGCAGCCTGCGCTCTGGTTGCTAATTTTCGGCGAAGTCTTCAACGGCATCCGCGGCTTGGCACCGGGCGGGTTCAGTTACATCCAGTTCATAGCGCCCGGTGTACTTGCCCAATCGGTGCTCTTCGTTTCGATATTCTACGGCATCACGATAGTTTGGGAGAGGGACGTTGGATTGCTTACCAAGTTGCTTTCAACCCCTTCCCCTAGAATCGCAGTCGTGGTCGGCAAGGCACTGGCTGCGGGAGTAAGAGGCGTTTTTCAGGGGGTCATGATCTTCGCCCTAGCCCTGATCATTGGAGTGAACCTTCGATTCGATCCATTCGACGTCGCAGGGGTGTTTATTGTGGTAGTACTCTTCGCCATGTGCTTCGCCAGCCTTTCAATGACTCTTGCTTCCTTCCTCAAGACCAGGGACAGGATGATGGGCATCGGCCAGGCGATAACCATACCACTCTTCTTCGGAAGCAACGCGATATACCCTGTTTCCCTCATGCCGGCTTGGCTGCAGGTCATCTCGGCGTACAACCCGTTAAGCTACGTGGTTGACGCCATGAGGGCGATGCTCTTGACTGGAGATTATTCGAGCCTGCCTCTCGACATCTTCGCACTTGTGCTTTCTACAGCAATATTCATTGGGGCCGCGTCGATGGTGCTGAAAAGACTGATTGAATGAGACCGAATTCACTGCGACCTATCCGATCCCGGATGCCCCACGCGACCAGGACAGGAACCTTCTATCCACGAACTTGGCGGACTCCGCGAAGACTATCCCCATTGCCATTATGATGAGCACTCCCGCGACCACGGCGGCGGGGTTGAACATTGCAGTCTCGTTCACGAGGACGTACCCAAGCCCTGTGTTGTAGAGGAAGATCTCAGCCACCATAGTCCCTATCAGAGCCGCTCCAATACCGATCCTCAGCCCAGCCATCACAAATGGGAGCGAGGATGGCAAAACTACTTTCTGCCACAGTCTCCATCCGCCGAATCCGAACGCTCTCCCCGTCTCGACCAGTGTCCTCTCGGTGTTCTTCACGCCTGTCATGGTGTTGATTAGAATCGGCGGGGCCGTGTGCAGAGTGATGATGAAGTATGTCGCGGTGTTAGAGGGCCCGAACCAGATTAGCGCCAGGGGGATTATGGCGACAAGGGGGGTGGCGTAGATGAAGTTCACATAAGGGTCGATGGTGTATTCAGCCAGTCTTATCCTTCCCATGATCAGCCCGAGGGGAATCCCGATGGCGCATGAAATCAGGAACCCTGCGAAGACGGTCTCGAGAGTTATCAGGGTTTCCGAGGGTAGTGTTCCGTCCGACCAGAGGCTGCTGAATGTACTTGCTACCTTGGCGGGAGGGGCGAAGATTATTGGGTTCACGGACTGGCCGAGGATCTGCCACACAACAAGGACGACCGCCAGTACGTAACCCCTGACCAACCACTTGTTCTTCAGCACCGTGAGGTTCATGCTCAGGCGGCCCCTGGGTCCTCTGACTGTGCATGAGGGGAGGAGAGGAGCGCCTTCTTCAGGTCCAACTTCAGTCTCAGGGCCTTCTGGGATACCATTACCTCGTCGTTCCTCGGGTAGGGCAGGTCAACTTCGAAGACTTCCCGAATTGTGGCTGGCTTCCCTCCTAGGCTTAGAATTCTGTTAGACAGGAAGATTGCTTCGTCGATGTTGTGGGTTACGAAGACAGCCGTCTTCTTCGTCTCCATCAGGATGTTCAGGACTTCGTGCTGGAGAGATTCCCTCGTCAGCATGTCGACGGAGCTGAAAGGCTCGTCTAGGAGTATGACTTCCGGTTCGATGGCTAGGGCCCTTGCGAGACCGACGCGTTGCTGCATCCCGCCAGAAAGCTCGTGCGGATGGTACTTCTCGTATCCCTTCAGCCCGACGAGGTCGATGAAATGCTGCGCAGCCTTTTCCCTCTCTGCAGGGGGGAGCCCTTTTGCTTCTAGCCCGAATTCTATGTTCTTCTGGGCGGTCCTCCACGGAAGCAGGTTGAAGGCCTGGAAGACGATGGCGCTTGCCGGGTTTGCTGAGCTGACCACCTCCTTCCCGCCTACAGTGATTTTTCCCGAGTCAGGGGAGGCAATCCCCGCAATGATGCGCAGCAGGGTTGACTTGCCGCAGCCTGTCGGACCGATTATCGAGGCTATCTCTCCGTCGTTGACGGTGAAACTGACGTCCTGCAGGACAGGAGTCTTCCCCCTGCCGTCGGACCTGGTGAAACTCTTGCTTACGTGCTCGACTTTGACCTTCTCCAACTCAACCACCTGTAGCTGAACTCCGCCAGGGGGCAAGCCTGGTTTCGACTTTCTTCAGAGCCTCTGTCATCAGCAGGCCGAGTAGACCAAGGGTAACCGCAATCGCCAGGCCGGGAGCCACCTCGAGGAGTTCTGAATAGTACACCATCAGAAACCCAAGCCTATCAAGCCTCACCAGAAGCTCCGCCACGATCATACCGACGAAGCCCCGGCCTATGCCGAGCCTCAACCCCGTCATGATGTATGGAAGAGCGCCAGGCACCACCACCTTGCGATAGAGCTTGAACCCTGAGAACCCGAAGGCCCGTCCCGTCTCCACGTAGGACTTGTTCATGTTGTTCACCCCTGCGAAGGTGTTGAGTAGGATCACGAACACAGACGACAGGATGACCACGACGAGTTGCTCATAGATGCCTATGCCTAGCCAGATCACGAAAAGCGGAGCCAGGGCGACGTAGGGCGTGCTGTAGAGAGCACTGACGTAGGGATCCAGCGCCACTTCCATCGTCCGCCATCTCGCCATCGCTATTCCCACGGAGATTCCAAGGACAGCGGCTATCGTGAACCCAATGGCGAAGTCCCTGATGGTGGTCAGCAGGTCGGTCGGGAACGAAGTCTGGGTGACAAGGTTGGCGAAGGAACTTGCGACCAGTATCGGGGTGGAGAAGAGGGTGGTGTCGACTGCCTGTCCAATCAGCTGCCACAGGACAACAAACGCAACGACGGAGATGATTCTGACAATCCACTTGTAACTAAGCAAATGGATTACCAACCAACCTCCTATGCAGTATCCTGAACGGCCACCTCCGCCGCCTTAGACGCTCGGTTGCTTCTTAGCAGGGGCACCGGCTGTGATGCCAATTCCAAGCACTATCGCACCAATCACGGCCACAGCAACCCCTCCGTAGTTCAGAGTGTTGTTCGGCGTGGTCTGGGTGGTCTGCGCACTCGCGCTCGTCACGCCTGTTGCTGAGAAGCTGGCAGGCGCTGCCGCGTTGTAGTAGCTGTCATCGAGGACAAAGAAGTAGCTTCCGGCATTGGGTGCGGTCCAGCTGATCGTATAAGTACCTGAAGAAGGCAGCGATTTGTTCAGCGCATTCGTCCCTGCACAGGGGAAGCACGCCCCCCAAGCGATGTAGGACGATTCATTCTGGACGTACACAAAGATCGGCCCCTTCGCGGCGCTGAAGTTGCTGACAGAGACGCTCCCCGTTACCATCTCGCCCTGGTTGAGGTTCGCTGCTCCCATCGCCCAGAACCCGGTCGGGGAGACAACCCTGTTCGTGGTTCTTACCACGGCGGCCGTCGTTGTGGTGGATGTGGTGCTAGTCGTGGTAGTCGGGGTCGACAGACCGTATGCTGCGATTGCCAACCCTGCCAAAAGAACGACTATTCCCACTGCAACCCATGAGGTTTTCATTGTTTACTCCCTCGACGCCGGGGATCGACCACGCTTGTCAAAAAGGCTGGTACGAGGGCTGCAAGGGCCATTGGCGCCGCTGCACCCGAACTATTGAAGCCTGGGATCGTGATGGGGATCGTCGGAATCTTCGGGTCAGTGATTATCCCTCCGGTGTAGTTCCCTCCCTCCGCACTCAG
>JAPCJK010000098.1 GCA_027886975.1 Nitrososphaerota archaeon | reverse complement strand
CTCGGAGAGGGCGAGGACGAAGTCCTCCAGGCCTATCCTGGTGGAGGCGATGAAGTAGATATTTTCGAGCTCGTTCTTTGCTATCCAGTCGACCCCGCTCACGGTGCTGATATGGTCGAAGCCAAGGGAATCGCGGACGAAGAAGCCCACTTCCTTGATTTTGTCCGGGGTGGTGGTGAGCTTGAGGCGCCTCTCCCTCATCCACTCGACCTTCACGTCGGGGAACTTGGCTATGACCTGTGAGGCTAGGTTCTTCGCGCGGATGGGCTCCGGCTTTGGCGGAGGAGAAGTTGCGGCTGGCCGTGGGGGCGGGGCAGGTGGTGCGGCCTGGGCCTGGCTCATGCCGAAAGTCACCTTCCGCTTAGGGTCGGCATCCGGCGTATCTTTTCCTGGAGAAGAACTATCCCTTGCAACAGAGCCTCAGCCCTCGGGGGGCAGCCGGGGACGTAGACGTCGACAGGGATGATGTCGTCGATCCCCCTTAGGACGTTGTAGGAATCGAAGTACAGCCCACCAGTGATTGCGCAGGCTCCCATGGCGATCACCCATTTCGGCTCGGCCATCTGGTCGTAGATCAGCTTCAGACGCGGGGCGAGCTTCCGCGTTACCGTCCCCATGACTATGATCAGGTCGCAGGCGCGCAGGGAGCCGAAGGCCTCGAGGGTCCCGAACCTTTCGAAGTCGAATCTTGAACCGGCGGCGGCGCCGACCTCCACGGAGCAGCAGGCGGTCTCGAGGTGGACCGGCCAGAGGGAGTAGAGGCGCCCCCAGTTGGCGAGATAGCGCATCGGGTCCCCGATCGCGTACTGGAGGATGTCGTCGATCTTCCCGACCAAGACCTGGATGGCGCCCGACCTCTGCTGCTGGGCGACTACCATAGCTCTCGCCTCCCTGCGAGGACGAGGGCGAAGGCCATGGGGACGAAGAGCATGCCCATGAAGAGCGTGACCATCCAATCGGAGCCAAGGCCCAGGGCGAGGGGCTTGTACGCGGCGGCCCAGGCGTAGAGGAACATGGACAAGACGTCGAAGACGATGAACATCAGGAGGTAGGCGTAGTACTGCATCATGAAGTGCATCTTTCCAGCCCCCGTTGGGACCTGGCCGCACTCGAAGGGGGCGTTCTTCAGAGGGTTGGGGCGCCTGGGACCGAAGAGCTTCGGGAGGACAACTACTGGCAGGGTGAACACTACGCCGACGAGGCCCATGACGAAGACGGTCCCCACGTCCCCGAAGAGAGCCATGAAAAAAGTGACCCTCTCAGTCTATTTAAGATAATCTAATGGAATAGACAAAGACATTCTCGGTCAAACCGATCTCAATCGACTCCGTGGACTTCTTCGGCTTCGTCCTTCAGGAAGGAATTGAGGAGCTTCGACTCTCTGAAGAAGTCCCTAATGGAAAGGACGCCGAAGAGGGTCCCGTCATCGTTCTCGACGACGAGGTGGCGGATGCCGTTTTCCATCATCAGGCGGATGGCCTTCGACGGCCGGTCGGAGCGCTTCACGCTGACGAGTTTCTTTGTGGCTACTGTGTCTAGCTGCGCGCTCAGCTGCGTCCCTTTGGCAACCGCTCTGACGACGTCTCTCTCTGAGATGACTGCTTCTGCCTTCACTGGACTGACAGAGGAAGCCACCACGAGGAGCCCAATCTTCTCTCTCGCGAAAACCTCGGCGGCCTGGCGGATGGTCGCGCTCGAGGGGATGGTGACCGGGGCGCGTTTGATCAGCGCCTCGACCCTCAACGGGCGACTCCTGCGGATGTCCGCGCCTCGATGGGGACGTAGAGTGTAAGCGGGGGGCCTATGTATTCTGCCAGAGGTCTGATTATCCTGTTGTCAGAATACTGCTCGAGGACGTGCGCAAGCCACCCAGGGGCGCGCCCGACTGCGAAGACAGGGGTGAAGAGATAGCTCGGGATACCGATGTGGTTGAGCGCCAGACCGGAGAAGAGGTCAACGTTGGGGTACAGGTTCTTCTCCTCGCGAAGGATGGTCTCAGTCCTCTCGAGTATCTCAAGGGCTTGTTTCTCCTTTTCGGTGCGGACGAACTCGTTAGCCATCTCCTTCAGGATCTTTGCCCTGGGATCCATTGTCCTGTAGACCCTGTGGCCGAAGCCGTTGATCTTTGCTTTGTTGGCGAGCTTCGCCTTGATGTACGCGTCGACCTTCGCCGGGGTGCCGATTTCGTTGGTCATTTCGACCACCTTCTCGTTTGCTCCGCCGTGCAAAGGGCCCTTCAGAGCGCCCACCGCGCCCGTGACCGCCGAGTACATGTCGGAGAGGGTGGAAGCGATGATCCGGGCCGTGAAGGTCGAGGCATTGAACTCGTGGTCAGCGTGAAGGATGAGCAGCACGTCCATCAGCCTTGTGTCATCCTTGCTCGGCTCCTCGCCGGTGACCATGTAGAGCAAGTTGGAAGCGTAGCTCAGGTCGTCTCGCGGGGAAATCAGTTCCAGGTCGTGCTTGTGCCTGTGGATTGCGGCCACTACAGTGCCGATCTTGGCGGCTATGGACATTGCCTTCTCCTGTTGATTGTACATCGGGTCGTCGAAAATTCCCAGAGCGGCCACGCCGACCCTGAGGGCGTCCATGGTGTCGCAGTTGCGTGGGAGGCTCGTGAGGATCGAAATCAGGTCCGCGGGGTTCGGCCGCTTGGAGGTCAGCTCCTCGCTGAAGACGCGAAGCTCGTTTGCCGTCGGGAGGTGGCCGTTCCAGAGGAGGAAGGTGGTCTCCTCGTAGGTGGAGTGGGCCGCGAGGTCTGCTATGTCATAACCTCTGTAGAGGAGTTTCCCTTCGTGGCCATCGATGAAGCATATCGAACTCTTTCCAGCTACTACGTCCTCAAGGCCTTTGGCCTGAATGGTGAGGCGTTGGATTATCTGGTCCATCGTCTCGCCGTACTTGCCCAGTGAGGCTAGTTTAGCCTGGGTGTCCTTGGAGACCTTGACTGTCGTAGACTCGCTTTCGGATGTCTTGCCCTTGGACATGTAGACAGTATACTGACTATACCCTGGATATTAGCTTTACGTGAAGCGATCTTTAGAATTTTGTTCAGATTTGGTCTTAATTGCAGCGGCTGACTGTATCTTCGTGTCCGTAGGATTACCCCCCTTCCCGAATCGAAAGGGCGCAAAGTACTCCAGGTGGGTAAACAGTAAACTCGTCGAGATATTGCCAAAGGACAAACTCATAGAATTGTATTACAAGGACAAACTGTCAACCAAGCAAATCGCTTTGACTAGTGGGGTGGCTCAATCCACCATTTGGAGACTTTTCGAGAGATACGGATTGAAAACAAGAACACTACAAGAATCCATGGATCTCAAAAGGAAACCCTCTACGAGGTACAAGCGAGTCCGATTGAGGGCTTTGAACCTCCTAGGCGGACGATGCGTCCACTGTGGCTGCGACGATCTCAGAATTCTAGAAATTCACCATAAGGAAGGGGGAGGACGCCGAGAGAGGCGCTTGTCGGGAGGGGACGGCTTCTACTACGGCATCTTAATGAAACGCCGTCGAATTGATGACTTGGAGGGGTATGTTGTAGACCCTGTCATGCCGTTCAGGACATCAAGAGAGTTTATGGAGTGGATAATTTTCTTGTCGAGTGGAGGGAAATCTAGACGCGTATTGCGATTATAGGCACAGGCGTGGCGGGAGCATACCTGCTGAACCGGCTCCCCGCTGAGCATCAGGCCGAGGCGTTCGAAATGAGGACACAGAAGAACTGGTGGACTGTCTGCGCCTGGGGGACGAGCGAGCCGTTCATCTCTGACCTGGTGAAGCAGGCGGGGTTCAACTTCGAGGACTACGTCATGCACAGGGGGAAGAACATGGTGGTGGAGCTGGGGGACGAGGAGCTGAACATCAAGCTGAAGGGGCTGGTCACCTACGATAAGCACAGGCTCACCGAGGACATGCTCAAGGGGAAGAAGATGCACTGGGGGGAGCAGGTCAAGGCGGTCAACGGGAACTTCGATGGCTTTGACATGGTGGTGGACGCGACTGGGATGCAGAGGTCGCTGCTCCCGAAGATCAAGGACGACCTGTTGATACCCTCGTTGGAGTATCAGGTGAAGTCGAAAGAGCTGCCGTACGACGATTTCGTGATAAGGCCCTATCCTGGGCTTGCGGGCTATTGGTGGTATTTTCCTCTGGGGGACGGGATGGCACACGTGGGTGCAGGAGACCTGCAGGGGAGATACCGTGGGGAGTTGGACGAGTTCGTGAAGAAGTATCACTGCGAGGTCATCAGGAAGATAGGAAGACCCGTCAGGGTGACCCCGCCGAAGTTCGCTGAGCCCTTCTTCGACGGCAAGGTCGTGGGCGTGGGCGAGAGTATTGGTACTGTCTATCCAATGTTAGGAGAAGGTATCATCCCTAGCATGCAGTGTGTCAACCTGTTCGTCGACCATATTGGAGACAGGGAGGGGTACAGGAAGGCGGTCCTCGATCACTTCGCAATCTACGCCAAAGTGTACGAGTTCATCAAGGCGAAGGTGGAGGACAGGTTCAGCATGATGACGATGTGGCCGACACTTCTCGCCATCTTCTGGTACATGAGGGGAAACACGAGGCGCTACGGGCTCGAGACCAAGATGTCGGACTTCTACAAGATTGCCACGAGGCTGTAGTTGAGCTTGGAAGAAGTAAGAACCCATTCCGCGGTTCACGTGGTCAAGGGAGCCGTCCAGAACGTCCTTGGCGCGAAGTGGACCGCTTCAGTGTTTGTGTCAGGGGGGCATGGCAGACTGACCGTGCAGTTCGACAGGAAGCCGACGGATGAGGAGATGGCGAGGTTGGAACAGGCGGCGAACGAGAAGATAGCGGAAGGAGCCGAGATGCTGGAGTTCGAAATGGAGAAGCAGGAAGCTGAAGGGCACTTCAGTGATTCCATCTACGACCTGTTTCCTGTGCCGAGCGATGTGACCATTTTGAAGATAGTGAGGATACCAGACTGGAACATCAACTGCTGCAATGAGAGACACGTGGATAACACCCTGCTGATAGGGAAGGTAAAGCTGGAGAAACCAAGGTTCCGGAACGCGAAAAGAGAGTTGGAGTTAGGGTTCGACCTGGCAGAGTAAAACGGGAACAGGTAATATCATGGTTCTTTACAGGTCGAGGTTGGGCCCGTAGCGCAGTCCACCAATGTTGGCTGTTAAATGGAAACCTCATATCATTTCTCGGCTTGATAATTTCGATCGGAAGCATAGTGCAAGGTAAATCAACGTATCAATCTCGAGGCGGACATAGCTACATCCTCCAAACCCGTGATATAAGTGAGTCCGAGATTGAGGTGAGCTACGAGATAACCGGTGGAGCCGTTAGGAGACGGATTGCACGCGTGTTTCCCCGTGAAGTCGAGGTAGATCCACGTTTCATCTGGGTACTTGGTTTGCTAAGAGGAGAGGGTCTGAAGAGTATTGGCCCACGTTCTTCGATGTATAGGTTCTATGTGGTGAACAACGATTATCTGGTTATCAGAGCGGTAGTGCGCGTTTTAGATGAAAGCCGCCTCGAAAGATGGGAGCACATGAAGAATAGAAATGGTCTAGTCAGGATAAGCTATGGCCCAGCCTGCGACAAAAGCGAGGTCAGGAAGTATTGGGCGGAAAAGTTGGGCATGCCAGGACGTGACATCGACCTAGCTGCACATGCCGAGCCACAGAAACGAGCACGGTACGGTAGCTGTATGCTGACGATGAGTGACGTTCTTCTGCGAAGAGTAGTTGATTTGATAGCTCAGCTGGTTTACGAAACGATGTTCAGCTAGGATTCAACATAGGCGCGGGTGGAATGATTAAATTGGCTTTGTGGATGACGCTATTTGGGCCCGTAGCGCAGATCCAAGTAGAGCGAAATACGGACAGCGCGGCAGCCTCCTATACTCACGCGAAGTGAGCTGTAGGTCGTGCGTTCAAATCGCACCGGGCCCGTGACCAATAAGCTTAGAATGAACTCTGACGGCTTGAAGGGGCTTGATTCGAGCTATTTCAGTCAGCTGCACTTCTCCAGCTTTGGAAATGGCAGCTACGCGTAATTACCAGACAGTCGCATAACTCGATCAAGTGAAGAAGAGAGAGCTGAAGACGAATGTAGTGGACGACCACCTCCACTTTCCAATCTCTTCTAGGGGACACTTCCACTCGGCTATTGCCCGAAGAACCGCAATCCTTAGCCTGATCATCGTGCTCCTCTCCACAGCACTCGGCTATGTCTCACTATCTCAAACGAGTTCGAATGGACGCACAACCTCCACACGAACAATCACGGAAACCACCGACAGGACCTACGCCTAT
>JAPCJK010000097.1 GCA_027886975.1 Nitrososphaerota archaeon | reverse complement strand
GCCGCCGCCGGAATCAACGTGAGAATGATAGCTCAAGGCTCGTCCGAGATGAACATATCTTTCGTGGTCGACTTGGGGTTCGCCGTCGAGGCACTCCGCGCCCTTCACCGTCATGCGGTGCGGCCCAGGGCGAGGAAGAGCAGATCTTAACATGGCGTCGATGGTGACAGTAGAGGCTCCTGCATCATCGGCCAATCTGGGTGCTGGGTTCGATGTGTTCGCTCTTGCGCTAGCTAGGCCCAAGGACAGGTTGACTCTCGAGAAAGCTCAGAGCGGAATCAAGCTGTCGGTCCACGGAGAGCAGCTCCCTACGACTCCTCATAGCAATGTCGTCGAGGCGGTTGCCAAGGCAATCATGGCCGGCGAGAGAGTCCGCGAAGGAGTCCGACTGAGGCTCAGAAAGAGAGTTCCCATAGGCGCGGGTCTAGGCAGCAGTGCGGCCTCTTCTTCGGCGACCGTCGTGGGGATGAACGCCCTTTTCGACCTCCGCCTCACGAACAAGAAGCAGATTGATTACGCTGGAATCGGTGAGAGGTTCGCTTCCGGGACCGCTCATTACGATAACGTCACAGCCGCACTCTTCGGCGGCTTTGTACTGGTATCGAAGGACAAGAGTTTCTCAAGGATGGAACCGCCTCATTCTTTGGTCCTCTGCTTGGTGATTCCGAGGGTCAAGCTCCCGTTGCAAAAGACCCGATATGCTCGGTCGTTGCTTCCCAGGCGGCTCTCCATCGAGGAGGCAGTTGCAGCCGTCAGCGCGGCAAGCATGATGGTCCACGGATTGGCCGTTGACAGCGTTGAGGAATTTGGGGCGGCCATGAGCGGGGGATTTGTAGACACCCGCAGGTCGGTCATGATCCCAGGCTTCGAGCGGGTCAAGAAAGCGGCGGTCGAACATGGCGCTGCTGGGGTCTGCATCAGCGGAGCGGGGCCTGCGATGCTTGCTGCCACCAAAGGAAACAAGGGAAGAGTCATCCTGGAAGCTATGACTGACGCTTTCGAAAAAGAGAGTGTCAAAAGCGACGGCTTCATCACAAAGGTAGGGGAGGGCTGCAGGGTCATTGAGCAGAAGGGTTCTGTTACCTTGGCTGGACAAGTCGGACGATTCCCATTCTGAAGGGCCAGGCGCATTCACTTTCAACCTCGTCTCCCTTCCGCAACAGTTCACAATCTGTCCATGGCTTAAATGCTAGGGGGTGAGAACCTAGACACTAATTGCGCCTTGGCGTCTACTTTCGAACCTGCGATTCTTATTGACGCCCGTGGGCTGGCCCCGAATTCCATCAAGGCGGTCAAGTCCGTCAAGTTCAGCTACACTCCAACACCGATGACGAGAGAACTGCTCGAGGCCTTCCGTGACATGGTCAATGACGCCATCCGCATCTGCCTTGACGAAGGTATCAAGGGGAGATTGAAACTCAGAGACCGAATATACAAGGAGTTTCGATTGAGGTACAGGGTGGTATCGTGCTTTCCATTCTCCGTTGCAGAGGTCGCCTGGTCCATCGTCAAGAAGCACAGGAGATGGCACAGGAAGCCATTTGCGAAAAGGCTGATGATGAAGATGGACGCCCAGAATTACGCATTGAACTACTCTATCCTATCGCTCCCGTTCAGGAAAGGCGAGAGAGTATTCATCCCCCTCAGATTCGGCGACTACCAGCGCTCCTTTCTTATGGATCCGACCCTCAAGAGGGGCTCCGTGACAATGACGGATAACTGTATTTTTATCGCCTTCAGCAAGGAAATCCCGACTATCAAATCAGAGAGTAGAGTCGGGATCGATCTTAACGAGAAATCTGCTGTGCTGTCTGACGGCACCAGATTCAACCTATCTGAAGTCGCCAGGCTTCACACCGAATATGGGGTTAGGAGGAGTGATTTCCACGGGAGGCATTCAAATGATAGGAGGCTCAGGCAGAAGTTCGCCAGTTCCAGGAGGGAGAAGGAACGTGTCAAGCAAGTTCTTAATGTTGTCTCAAAGCAAATCGTCGAGAAAGCAGTCAAGAACAGAGAGGCCATCATCCTTGAAAAGCTGAAGGGGATTCGCAAGTCTAGTATGAGGGGGAATCAGATGGGGCGTGCCACTCGCCGGAGGGCCAACCTTTGGCCGTTCCGACAGCTCCAACAGCAGATTGCCTACAAGGCCTCTTGGGCCGGAGTCCCAGTCGAGTTCGTCCCTGCAACGATGACCTCTAGGACCTGCTCAAGATGCGGGTCAATCAACCGGAAGCTGAAGATCAAAGAGAGAGAGTGGCGATGCCCTTGTGGTGCCATTCTCGACCGCGACCTGAACGCAGCCATCAACATTGAAAGGCGCGGTAAGATACCATGTCTGGGTGAGGTTCGCCCAGGAGCGCAGGGCACAGATGAAGCCGTGAAGGGGAACCCGACGACTCCGGTAATCCTCCGAGCAGAAGCCCTGAAGTTAGCCAGGCGGGAGCATGTCCAGCCAAGTTAACAGAACCAGCAAGAATAAGGGCTGGAAGATAGTCTGCATCAACTGCGGAAAGGAGGCGAAAACCGAACTACCCGACTCCAAATGTAAATACTGCGGAGACCTGCTTGAGGTATCGATTTCGGGCAAGGTTGGCCGCAAGGCCCTCTTCGATGGGCGGGGACCGGGAATCTGGAGATTTGTCGCTGGTCTTCCATTCCAATCGGGGACCGCTCCTGTCTCTTTGGGGGAGGGCGGGACGCCTCTGGTGCGTCTGGAGAATATCCGCAAAGGTCTCAGACTTGATAATCTTTACGCGAAGAATGACGGGCAGAACCCGACAGGGTCGTTCAAAGACAGAGGAATGACTGTCGCCGTGACGAGGGCGAAGGCCCTGGGAGCAAAGGCGCTCATCTGCGCATCAACCGGGAACACCGCCGCTTCGCTGGCCGCCTATGGAGCAAAGGCAGGAGTCAAGACCGTAGTTGTGGTTCCAAAGAGCGGGGTAGCCTCAGGCAAGCTGGGACAGGCGTTCTCCTATGGAGCGAGGGTATTCGGGGTAGGGGGTTCGTTCGACGATGCCCTCAGATTGGTCCTCGACCTCGTCAAATCTGATGATGGTTTCTATCTCATGAATTCGCTCAACCCATTCAGGATCGAGGGACAAAAGGTCGCAGCGTTTGAAATCTACGAACAACTTGGAGCCGTCCCTGATTTCGTGGTCCTGCCCGTCGGAAACGCAGGGAACATAAGCGCAATTTGGAAGGGCTTCAAGGAGCTTCGTGCAAACGGGATCACTAGCTCGTACCCTAAGATGATAGGGGTTCAAGCGGAGGGGGCGGCTCCTCTGGCCGCTGCTTTCGCCTCAGGCCGCGGGCTTGTGCCTTTGAAGGACCCCCACACGGTAGCCTCGGCCATTAAGATTGGTAACCCCGTCTCATGGAAGAAAGCCTTGAGAGCGATTGAGGAGTCGGGGGGAAGGGCCCTTACCGTCTCAGATGACGAAATAATGCGTGCCAAGGGTGAGCTCAGTTCTCAGGAGGGTCTCCTGGTTGAAGCAGCCAGCGCCGCCCCCTTCGCCGCCCTTCGCAAGTTGAAGCTGTCTGGGAATTCGAAAGTGATCTGCGTGGCTACAGGCAACGGCCTCAAGGACTTGGCCGACCACCGTGCTGACATGGCCATTGAAACAGTCGACAATGCGAGGTCGATAATCGCCTCGTTAGGCCATGGCTGACTGGTGGCTGGGCCCTCTCTAGCTCTCTGTTGGTTTGGGCTTGAAGGACTTCTGATACACGTATGTCGTGATTCCTTCCAATTCGATCTTCTGTTCGGCTTTTCCCTTTGCCTTCTTTCTTGCCTTGGGCCGCTTCGTATTCGACTTCTTTGTCTTTGTGGCCCTGTGGGGCCTGACCTTCCTTCGAGAAGGAGCCAACGGAACCTATCCCAAACAGTGGGCTATAGCAGTTTTGATTTTGGAGCTCCGTCAGTGCAGTTCATAGTTCTAGAAGATAATTTCGAGGTTAGCGCATTCTGCCCGGGCTCTAAGCTATCCCAGCCAGAGCCGGCTGTCTCTCATCGTAGACAGAGTGTGTCTGGAGCAGAACGCCACGCTCTGCGCTTCATGCCCTATCCTCCACGATGCCAACTTGACGCATCTGGCCATCTCGCAGAACGAAACCGTACCAACATGTTCCAGTTTTCCGAAACTATTCACGTTTGAAGATGAAGACCAACTTCTCCCGCGGTTCAGATGGTCTGACATGGCCTACAATCCACCACTTGTTCCCGTGCCGTCGAAACATGGCTCCAATTCCTGCGTGTAGGGCATTGATAGCGATAGAATCTGGTTGGCTTCAGTTTGCTGACAATTGTGTCAAAATCGGTTCTGTCAACTTGGCTGGATACACGCACTGGTCCGACACTTTGGGGGCTGAGCTACATCAACCAGACGAGGGGCAGACCAGGACCGGGGCTAGAGGCTGGACGAGATGCGCAGGGTTTTCCGCTCTATGGAATGGACTGCCTGAAACCTCCCCGGGAACGGCATGAGCCTGGCCGCCCTCCGTGTGAGGCACGGAATGAAACGATTGTTATCCCATAGGGATAAGCTTTTAATTGGAGCCGGAGCTCCAGTCCCCATGAACCGCCTCGGGGAACTTCTAGGGAGTGTCACAAGGGGAAACATAATCGAAGCCCTAACCCTGTCTGACCGGCCACTGACGGCCTACAGGGTGGCTAGGAGGTATAACATGAACGTGGCCAAGGTGTACGTCGAAATGAAGAAGCTCAACAATCTCGGGTTGGTCAAGCCCGCCGAGAGGGGCGAAAGGGGAAGAGAGTATGAACTCGTTGACGACGACCTCCGGAACCTCGCGCTGAAGCTGAGTACAAGGGTGCAGACCCTCGGGTCCTGGAAGAGCGGCGAGTCGAAGCGCGCACGGTTCCGCATGGGTCTAGTTTCTGTCCCTAGTATATCGCTGGAGAGACCTCAGAAGGCTGGCGATCCAATTCAAAGAAGGATGCCGGGAGAACTTGAGAACCTGGCGGTTCTAGGTCGGAAGAAGTTCGACTCCAAGTATCGCAAGTCAAACGGGAGAGATTTTGAAAGGATATGAAAGCGTGAAGAGGGCCATACTGGCCACCGAGGACCCCACCGAGAGGAAGATCAGGTTCATGGCCCTTCTGACGTCCAGTCTCCCCAAGGGAAAGATGAAGCCCGTACTCGCAGGTGGTTCGGCCATTGAGGTGTATCTCGACGGCACCTTGCGCACAGGAGACATGGATGTGGTCTACAACGTCAAAGCTTTGGAGGAGGTGCTCAAGGCATGGGGTTTCGCGCTCGGAGGAGGTCTGCGAGCTTGGGCCAACGAAGAACTCGGACTCGCAGTCGACTTGGTGGGGGAAGACTTCAACGGTTCCTATGAAAGGGTCACCACCATAACAACCGACTTCGGACCCGCGACCATCATCGGCATCGAGGACCTCATCGTCAAGCGATTGTCATCTGCCAAGTTTTGGAAGGCGCCAACAGACATCGAGCAGGCCTACCTTCTGGCCAAGGCTCATGATGACAGAATCGACTGGCCCTATGTGGAAGAAGAGGCTCGAAAGGCCGATATCACCGACTATCTTGCCAAACTGAAGACAATGCTGAAGAAAGGGACGGGCCGGAAACGGTAAAATTGACAGAACCTCAAAATCCGTCGCATCAGTAACCGGGCCCCGCGAGTCCCTGAAGCATCATGGAAACTCTCAGGCGGGTTGTGGCAGGGAAATCAAAGCTCTAATTTGTCTCGATTACGCCTGGTGCGAGACCGACTGGAGTCTACCGAATTGGTCTCCAAGAACCACCTGGTCCTGCCGGCGACGACCCAAGTCGAGAGCAGCAAACCCTCAATAATTACCAATTGCATAATTGACGATTGCAATGACTTCGATATCCATTGACCGAAAGACGAAGGACTTCCTCGCCAGACAGAAGAGGTCATTGGAGAATACCGAAGGCACTCAATTTACCTGGGACGAGTTCTTCGAACGCGCATTCTCCGTCCGCAAACCCGCGAAGCTCACGCAGAAAGAAATCGAGGAATTGAAGAGGTTGGTTGGCGAGGCGAGGCCTTGGAAGCCGCGTGCCTTGACTCGGACGCCCTGATACAGGCATACTACCTCGGGACTTAGAATTTCAATGGCGTCCATACCACTTACCTATCGATCTACGAGTTCCTCAGGGGTTTGGCCTACCTGGGAAAGTCGGTGACCGATTACAAGGCTTACTTGGAGTCTAACTTGGAAGTGCTCTCCCTCGACAACAAGGCGATAATCCTGGCGTCGAACGTCTACGCAGGTCTGAAAAAGAAGGGCGCCCTCGTCGAAGACCCAGACCTGCTCATAGCCTGCATGTGCATGGCGAACAGACTCCCGATTGTCACCGGCAACGTCAAGCACTTCGAAAGGTTCGTGCAGTTTGGGTTGACTGTG
>JAPCJK010000096.1 GCA_027886975.1 Nitrososphaerota archaeon | reverse complement strand
GAAGAATATGTTGCCCAGGAGCTTGATCAGGAAGCCTATAGTGCCGACCACAGCGACCCCTATGGCCACCAGCTTGAGGTAGAGTGTGAACTCGTCTCTGTCGCTCTTGTGGGCCAGCCTGAATATTGCCTCTGCAGACCTGATGAATTCGCGTACTCCCATGGCAGAAATTGCGACGTCGAGATTCTGCTTATATGTGTAATGTCAGGAAAAACACTGCGGACGAGGCTACAGCTTAGGAGGAGATGCCCACTGTCCACCGTTAATATCGCATTGCTTCGAAGCACGGGCCGTGACCCCTCAGGGAGAGCCTGCGACATTGATAGTGGCGTCTTCGTCAGACCTGGCCTCCAAGACACTGGCCAATGCGCTAGTCGAAGGTCAGGGCTTCACATCTACCGGAGTGAACCTACTAGGCAAGCCTGTGTACCAGAAGGGGTCCTTCCTCTTGGCTTCCTTCGATGGATTCATTGTATCCCCGCCGAATCTGGACGAATACTTCAACCCTCTAGCATACGTATTCCTATCAAGGCACAGCGCGGAGTCTGGTATCGCTTCGCTCACGGCCCACGTCACCGGGAATTTCGCGGAGGCGAAGTTCGGCGGGGCCTCGGGGGAGCTTGGACGCGTCGACCCGGCCCTCCTCAAGAATTACCTGGTCTCCCTGTGGAAACGGAGGGACAAGGTCAAGGGCTACGAGGTCACCATGGAAGCTACTCACCATGGGCCGACTTCGCTTCAGAAGCCTGTGCTCTTCGTGGAACTCGGCTCCTCTGAGAAATATTGGGGGGACGGCAAGGCAGCAGCTGTGGTTGGTGAAGCGCTCATGGAGAGCCTCACGGAGAAGAAAATCTGGAGCAAAGTCGCCCTGGGCTTCGGCGGGACCCATTACCCTGAGAAGTTCACGCGGATGCTGGTCGAGGACGAAATCGCGTTCTCATTTGTAGCCCCCAAATACGCCCTAGGGCACGTCGACGACAAAATGTTCGGGCAGATGCTTCAGAGGACGAACGCACCGGTCAGACACGCAGTCCTCGACTGGAAGGGGCTGGGGCCCTACAAGGACAAGATAGTCGGCCTGGTCAAGCAGTTCGGCCTGGAAGAAATCAGAGTTTGAGCGTGGAGAACTCGCTCTTGCTCAGAACCAGGAAGCAAAGAAGAGCCTTCGTTGTGTGAAGCCTGTTTGCGGCTTCGTCGAAGACGACCGAGGCCGGCCCATCAATTACTTCGGCTGTGACCTCTTCCCCCCTGTGAGCCGGGAGGCAGTGCTGGAAGATTGCGTCTTTCTTGGCCTTGGCCATCAGCCTCGCGTTCACCTGATACTTTGGCAAGAATGCTTTTCTCCTTTTTCGACCCTCTTTCTCGAACCCCATAGACACGAAAGTATCCGTCATCACGCAGTCTGCTCCGGACACTGCAACCGATGGGTCTGAAATCACTTTGACTGTCGCGCCCGTCGATCTGGCCATGGCAGATGCTTCTTTGATGGCATCCCTTGCGGGTTCGTATCCCCTCGGCGTGGCGGCGACGAAGTCTATGCCCGTCAGAGCAGCGCCCAGGGCCCATGAGTTGCAGACATTGTCACCGTCCCCCACCCAAGCGACTTTCGGTTTCTGCACCTGTCCTTTGTGTTCGACAAGAGTCAGGAGGTCCGCAAGGACCTGGACCGGGTGGTAGAGGTCGCTCAGGCCGTTTATGACCGGAACGCGAGAAGCCTTCGCGAGCCCCACGATGTCGGCGTGGTTGTTAACCCTCGCCATGATGCAGTGCACGTATCGGGAGAGGACTCTCCCTGTGTCTTCGATGGTCTCCCCACGGCCCAGCTGCATCTCGTTGGAGCTCAAGCTGATTGGTTGTCCGCCGAGCTCGCCTATGGCGACCTGAAAGCTGACCCTGGTCCTGGTGCTCGGTTTTTCGAAGATCAATGCGACGCTCTTGCCGCGCAGGGCGCCGGAGCCCAAGCCTGTCTCGCGCTGGCTCTTCAACCGGGCGGACAAACTAAGGATCGACTCGATATCAGAGGGAGTCAGCTCCGAAAGCGTCAGGAGGTCCTTTCCCTTCAAGCGCCGCTCCTCGAACCCAGGGCTGCGAGCTGCTCAACGGCCTCTTTCAAGACTTCGATGCTGTTCAGGTAGTCCTTGATCCGAACTATTTCGCCGTCGGTGTGGCTCGTCGCCGAGACGCCGGGGCCGTAGGTAACGCAGTCGATGCCCTTCCGGTGGGCGAAGGTGTTCACGTCTCCGGTCCCGGTCTTGCGAACCATAGTGGGTTTTGCCTTCAGGCGAAGGAGGATTGCCCTTTGGAAGGCACGGACAAGCATCGAGCTGGTGTCTGCTTCGTAGGCCTCAGTCGGTTCGCCCGGTCGAATCTTGACCTCGACGCCTTCCCCCGATTTTTCGGCAATAGAGCGAATCTCTCTGACGGCGGTCGAAGCTCGGAGAGATGGGGGGAGACGAAGGTCGAGGGTCGCCTCACAGAGGCTGGGTACGACGTTGTGGTATGAACCCGCGTTGACCAGGGTGGGGGATATGGAGAGCGACCTGAAGTGGTCCTCGGGCACCTGATTCGCTTGTTCGTACTCTCTGAGTCGGGAGAGCATCGACGAGAACTCGTCGAAGGCGCTCTTGTGCGCCCAGGGAGAGCCGGCGTGCCCGCCCTCGGTCTTCACGGTGACGTGCAGGCTGACTCGTCCGCGGTAGCCTACAGTTATCCTGTTCGCACCACTGGGTTCGCCGAAGATTGCGTAGTCGAAATTGCGGGCGCTCCTGATGATTCTCTCGATCCCCGCCCCTTCGCCTTCCTCCTCGGTGACGCCGGCGAAAGTTATCCTGATGCCGGTATCGGCCGCAAGAGCGCCTGCGGCAAGGAGGGCACACAGCGGGGACTTCGCGTCTGCGGCACCTCTGCCGTAGATGGAATCACGGGTTTTCCTGACAGGAAGATTCCCAGGGACTGTGTCCATGTGCCCGCAGAGGAGGAGGCTGAGGTCCCCCCGTCCGATTTCCCCAATGGCATTCCCTGCCTTGTCGATGTGGACCTTCGAATACCCCATCTTCTCCATTTTCTGACACAGAAAGTTGGCGAACTCCGATTCCTTGGTTGTGGGCGAGTAGATCTTCAGGGAGTCGAGCAGAAGCTTGACAGGCTCCCCCTGGAGGCCGGTCATCTTTTCTGGACTGAAATCAGATAATCAATAATCAATCCGGGGATGTCGACCCCTGTCGCTGGCACTGTGTTCTTGAACTCTGTGGTGTTGTTGACTTCGTGGACTAGCAGGCCGTCCTGTCCCTCCATCAGGTCAACCCCAACAATCTCTCCGCCGACTGCCTCCGCCGCACGCAGAGAAAGCTCGTCCAGCTCCGGGGTGATCTTGCACGCCTCCGCTCGCCCTCCTCGCGCTGTGTTGGTTCTCCACTCGGACTCGCCAGAGTATCTGTAGATCGCGGCGACCGTCTTCTCTCCTATCACGAAGGAGCGTATGTCCCGCGGAGGCCTTTTCACGAATTCCTGTAGGTAGTAGATTTGGTACAAAGGGAACATGTGCTCCCTGTCCTCTATTACGGCTCTGGCGGCGTCATTGTCCTTTAGGAGGGCGGAGAGCCTCCCCCAACTCCCGACTACAGGTTTTACCACGACGGGGTAACCAATCTGCTCGGCGGAGCGGAGAGCCGAGTCTTCGGACATGGACAGGACGGTTCGCGGCGTCGGGACCTTGTGCTTGACAAGCTCGAGGGTACCGAAGAGCTTGTTGCCGCAGACCCAGGCGCAGGCAAAGGAGTTGACGAGTCTGTGTCCTGCTGCTTCGAGGGCGGCGGTCGAGTGGACGTTTCGGAAGTAGCTCACACATCGTTGGAGGACCACGGCGTCATCGAGGGGGCGCTTCCGGGAGACGACGTCGATGGAGAGAACCTTGGAGTCGACAAGATTAGCACGAAGGCCACGTTTTTCGGCCGCGCCTACGATTGCTTTCTCTTCCCAGCGAATCGTATCGTAAAGAAGGGAAAACGATTGCGTCCGATCACTCGCCCCAGTCTTCTTCCTCCAGCTCCGCAGGCCGGAGAGAGAAGAGAGCACCGGACTGCACCTTCACCAGTTCGAAGGACGTCCCGCATTCCTTGCAGGAGATTATTTCGCCCTGGATGGCGTCAGAAGGGATTGCGACCTGGGCGTCGCACTCTAGGCAGTTCAATACGCTCGATTCCTCGCCGACCCTGCAGGCCTGTTTTCATATAACGATTCTCGGCCGAAATCACCGAATTGTGCGCAGAACCATGGTGGTATTGGTGCTAATCACCCCGTCTATTCGCCGAATTCCTTCGATTGTCTTGTTGACATCGGTTATGTTCGCACCAGTGATGATAGCGGCCACGTCGAACTGACCAGCGGTCTCGTAGACGACTTCGACTCCCTTTACCGTCCTCATTTTCTCGCTCACCTGCTTGGTTGGGACCGATGGGTTGACTGAGGCCCAGGTAATCGCACTGCTCATTCCACGGTCTGCCACCTCGACAGTGAACTTCCGAATCCTCCCGTTTGATTTCAGGTTCTCAATCCTTCTCCTTACGGCGGACTCGGACAGAATCAGCTTGGTCGCGATGTCAGTGTTGGAAGTCCTCGAGTTCTCCTTGAGAATTCCGATAATCAGCTCGTCGATCCTGTCAGAATCTGCTTGCTTCCTCTTCACCTATTACTCGCTCCAGTACCTCCAGGCCCTTCGATATTTGACTCTCCTCGATGACAAGCGCCGGGAGGAACCGGAAGGTGTCCCTCCCGGAATAAGCGAAGACCACGCCTGCCTTCAACGCAGACAGCAGCTGATTGTGAATGTCCACCCGCGTCTGCATCGCGAGCATCAGCCCTAGGCCTCGCACCTCTTTGACCAGCTTATGGCTCGACGCGATTTTAGAAAGGCTGGCCTTCATTTTCTCTCCCTTCTCCTTGGCCTTCCCCGGGAGGTCGTTCTTCGTAATGTAATCGAGGGTGGCGGATCCGGCGGCGCAGGACAGCGGGTTGCCTGCGAAGGTGCTTGTGTGCTCCCCACCCTTGAGGCTCTTCGCAACTTCGTCTGTGGCAACTGCGGCGCCTACCGGAATCCCACCCCCTAGGCCCTTGGACACGGTCATTATGTCCGGGACGACCCCCCAGTGTTGTGACGCCCACATCTTACCGGTCCTGCCGAGGCCCGTCTGGATCTCATCGAGGATCAATAGAGCGCCTTTCTTGTCGCAGATTTCCCTGACCTGCCTGAAGTAGTCTGGCGGAGGGACGATTATCCCGCTCTCACCCTGGATAGGCTCGGCCAGGACTGCCGCCGTGTCCTCGTCGACTAGCTGAGTGAGTGACTGCGGGTCGCCGTATTCTGCGAATTCGAAGCCCTCGAGGAGAGGACCGAAGGGGTCTCTGTATTTTTTGTTCCAGGTGGCGGACAGGGATCCGTAGGTCTTGCCGTGGAAAGCTCCCTTCATCGAGACAATCTTTTTTCTGGCCGTGTGCCGCTTCGCCAGCTTGATGGCTGCTTCGACCGATTCGGTCCCGCTGTTAGCGAGGAGCACTTTGCCGAGGCCCTTCGGCGCGACAGCGACCAGCTTCTCCATGAAGCCGGCCCGGGCGTCGTTGTAGAACGAGCCGTGGCAGGTGATTAGCTTTGCCGCCTGTTCGGTGATTGCTCTGACCACCGAGTCGTTGGCGTGGCCGACGAGGGCCACACCGATTCCAGTCATGAAGTCGAGGTATTCTTTTCCCGTGTCGTCCCAGACAACTGACCCCTTGCCCCGCACGATGGTGAGGGGGAACTTCTTGAATGCAGGCGCTCCGAAAGTCTCTTCGAGCTCTTCGATGGAATTCAATTGGCTATCACCGTGCATTTATCGTGCGCGAGGGCCTTGGTCAGCGGACTGCTCCTCATCCCTGAGCAAATTATCGCTTCTTTGACTCCGCCTTGCACGGCCTCCACTGCGGCCATGACCTTCTTCTGCATCCCGAATCCGACCTTGCTTAGTTGGGATGTCGCCTCCGCTGGGCTAAGATGGGTAACAAGGCCTCCGTCAAGCTTCAGGCCGTCCACGTTGGTCGCGAACACAACTGCGTCCGCGCCTGAACCTACGGCGACGGACGAGGCAGCCCTGTCTCCGTCGACGTTCAGCGGCTCCCCGGCTTCGCTGGTCGCGACCGGCGAGACAATTGGCAGGTATCCATTAGAAAGTAGCAGGTCTATCAGTGATGAGTTGACCTCCTGGACCCTTCCTGTATATCCTCCGTCGATGGCCACCTTTCTTCCACGCTCGTCGACAATCACAAGCTTCGTCTTCCGCTTGGCTTGCATCAGCCGGCCGTCTGCGCCCGACAGGGAGATACTCCTCACTCCTGCCTTCCCAAGAGCCAGGACAAGTCTCTTCGCGAGCAGCCCGCTCATCACCATCTGGTAGATTTCTGCGGTTTCCTTGTCAGTGTATCTGCTCCTGATTCCATCTGGAGACACGACAAAACGCTGCTCTTTCCCCAAACGAGTTGCG
>JAPCJK010000095.1 GCA_027886975.1 Nitrososphaerota archaeon | reverse complement strand
TGGTGTTCAGTTGGATGACCAGGTCAAATCTTCCGGTCACCTGCGTTTGGAAGGCGATACCCTTGAGGGTGCTCACCTGCTGGGTCACGGTGTTTAGAGCGCTGGGCTCTACCGAGACGAGTACGGTCGTCGGATATGTTTTTGTCATGTTCATGCTATAACAGCACATGCAGATTTATAACACTATATAACCTTTGCTAGGGGTAAAAACAATAAATGTAACACCTCCATGACAAATTGTTATGCTTACCACAAGGTCAGAGACCAGGCCATCGATTAGCGAAGCTGTCTCAACCATCATGATGGAAAACCATCTCTTGTACGAGGCTCTGAAGCTCAGAATCGTAAACTACCATGCGCTAGCTGAGCGTGTCAAGAAGGATGTCGAGGAAATGACCGGGCGCAAGGTAAGCGTGCCATCCGTGGTTGTGGCAATCAAGAGATTCTCAGATGGACTCGAAGGCAACGGGACGGAAGTGGCGAAGATCCTGAAGGACGCGAAGCTGAGCCTAGTCGGTCGGGCTGCTGACCTCACCATCGAAGGCAGGGGGGTGCCGACGATGAAAATCCTTGGGGACCTGCTAAAGGTTTCCCCGAAGTTCGTGGGCGCTCCGAACATATTACAACTGCCAAGTTCGGTCAAGGTACTAGCCGACCAGGAGGACGCAGACGTCATCAAGGAAGAGCTCTCAGACAAGTATACTGTCACAGTTACGGGGGAAGCAGCGAAGATAGTGGTACGGATCTCCCAGAAGGCCGAAAGAGTTCCGGGCATCGCCGCTTTCATAGCCGAGCTCCTGTATCGCAACGGCATCAGCATGCTGGACATGTTCTACGGGTATGAGGACCTGTTGCTCGTCGTGGAAGAGAGGCTGGGGCCGAAAGCATACCAGGTACTCGCAAGCAAGATCTCGGGCTAAAGTAACGAGAGCCACGGGTGGGAGTCGGACCCACGACATCCACCTCTTTGTGAAACCACATACCAAGGTGGCGCTCTAGCCACTGAGCCACCGTGGCACTCGAGTCCGCACCGACCGAACTCGATTTTTAATCTTTGAAAGCCCGATAATGAACCGGAAGTCAGCGCTTGCAACTTTAATTCCGGATGGTCGGGAGCCCTTTAACTGAAATGAAATCCGATGTCGACGCGAAAGTTCCGGTCGTAGAAGCGAAGGACGTTCACAAGAACTTCGGAACGGTCCAGGCCCTCGCCGGCCTTAGTCTGAAAGTCATGCCCGGAGAAATCTACGGCCTTCTTGGGCCCAACGGGGCGGGCAAGAGCACCATGATCAAGATAATCACAGGCCTGTCAGAGCAGACTTCCGGTGAAGTACGTGTGCTGGGCCTCGACCCCAGAGAGAGCCCAGTCGAAGTGAAGTCGAAAATCGGGTATGTGCCCGAGACGACAATGCTGTACGAATCCCTGAGTCCGAGGGACTTCTTCGAGTTCGTCGTATCGGTAAGGAAACTCGATAAGAAAACCGCCAACGACAGGGTTTCGAAACTCTCCACCGCCTTCGGCCTGGAGGAATACTACGACTCCCCGATAGCGACTCTCTCGATGGGGACCAAACAGAAGGTCACAATAATCGCGTCGCTGATTCACGAGCCCCCACTCCTGGTCCTTGACGAACCGATGAATGGCCTCGATGCCAAGAGCAGCCGGATCTTCAAGGATGTGATTTCGCTCCAGAGTCAACAACCCGGGCGCGCGGTCGTGTTTTCCACCCACATCATGGAAGTCGCCGAACATCTTTGCACGAGGATAGGCATCATCTACAAAGGGTCCATCATTGCGGAAGGTTCCATGGACGAGCTTAGGGCTGGGGTGACGATGTCTGGAGGGCGCCAGGCGACCCTCGAAGAGGTCTTCCTCCATCTCACCCATGAAGAAGAGGAGGTCGCTGAAACAGCCCGGGCGCTTCGTGAGGCCTTCTCGGCCCCCACGGTGTAGAACACTTGAACCTCAGGGAGGCCTGGCGACTCAGCAGGACCCCCTACATCGAGCTCGTCTTCCGGTCCGCTGTCATGACCCGGGGGACCATGGGAGGTTTCGGCTTTGGAAGTCCTGCCCGGAGGGTAAAGTCGATCACCAGAGGAGCACTGGTGGGGAAGGTCATCATCACAGCGTTCATCGCTCTCGGGGCTGTGTTCGCCTTTTACCAATTCGCAATCAATAGAACTGCGGCGGGCCTCGTCACCGGGGTCACCCTCAGCCTCGCCATCAGCCTAGGCTACACAGTCCTCTACTCGCTGCAGGTACTCCCTTCATTCTCGGGGGCCGGGCCCTACGCACTCCTGTCGACTCTGCCTCTCAATCGAAGGGACCTCTCTTTGATGGCGTTGCTTTCGGTCTTAAGGACGTTTGATTCTATGATCGTGGCTGCCATCGTTGTCCAGGTGGTCGTCGTCGCCTATCTGACTGCCTCGCCTCTGGCCACAGCCGTCATGGCCCTAGCCTCGGTCGCGAACTCCACATTCGGGGTCACGGTATCCCTGGTGCTCGCCGGGCTCTTTCAGAGGAACATCACCAGTGGAGGTAGAGGGAAGAGGGCCACCCTCGCGAGGTTCCTTTTCCTAATTTCTTGGGGTCTAGCGGCGGCGAGTTTCGGATTCGTCTTCAGTCTAATTCAGTATGTCTTCCCCGCTCTCGCAAGCGCAATCTCGGGGTCGTTGTCAACGACCTCTATTCCCATTTTCTTCTCTGTGTTGCACCCCTTCTCGGCCGGGCTAGCCTTGGCTTCGATCGTCTTTCCTACTCTGGCCTCTGTCTCACCTGCACTGGGCCTGGCGACGACCCTGTCCTTTGTTGCCATGGGCGGGTATCTCTTGCTCGCGTACTTTGCCGGGAGGAAGGCACTGAGCATCACCGAAAGAGTTTCGCAGCAACAGGCGGCCACCATCGTCAGACAGAGAGCGACGGAATTTCTCCTCAGGTTGAGGAGGCCCATTCCTGCCTACGTCATCAAGGATGCAAGGATTGCTTCGAAGAACCCACAGACCGCCTTCGTCTTCGCCCTGCCTGTTTTTGAGACTGTCATAATCGTGTTTAGCTTGGGGCAAACCGCGGTTCTTGGGTCGACAGCCATTGTGGGGGCCACTTCCCTCGGTTGCTTCTTCACTTTGATCTCGGCGTCGGTCCTCTTGAACACCGAAGGCTCTGGGCTCGACTATACATTCTCGCTTCCGTTGAACGCTCGACTGATAATCCTGGCAAAGTCGGTTATTTCGACCGCTGCCTACCTTCCCGTCCCTGTTGTCATAGGGGTGCTGCTTGCATTTGACCAGTCGTCAGAGTTGTGGTTGGTCTTCGTACCGATAATCCAAATCCTAGCCGTGTCAGCGGCTTCCAGCGCCGAACTTGCCTTTTTCATAAGGAGCTACAGGAAGAAGGGAGGGCGTCAGACATCCCGGGGGGTCCAGACCCGAGGCTTGAACCTGTTGTCCGCCGGCGACCTCGCGAGGCTCCTGGGCGCCCTAATCGTTGCAGGCGGACTTGCCCTTGGGCCTCTGGGGGTATTCGCAGTCACATCTTTCGTGACCCAGAGTGGCAGTCTTGCGGTCGGCTTGCAGGCCCTTGTGGCGCTGGCGGAGCTTGCAGCCGTTCAGCTTTACCTTAGACGAATGTAAGCCCGCAAGCCGCTCCTGTTCGGGGTTCCAGAACACCCGTTCTCCGCTCTAGGCTTTACTCCCCGTCGTTTGAATAGTCTGGGTATGGGCGCGGTTCAATCCAGGATGACTTGGCGACCTGAAGTGGCCGTCTTCATGGGAGCCATCATAGGAGTAGCGACTGTGGTTGCGATCTTCTCCCTCGTAGCGCCTCCGATTTCGCCAGGCGGCACGACGAGCAATGCTCTCCCTCAGAACCTCAGCGCCTTCGAAAGCGACTCACAGCTCCAGCAGTACATCACTGCGAACGCGAAGAGTGCGCAGCAGTATGGTAGGTGGGGGATTGGGTTCGGGGGCGGCCTGATGTTCAAGGGTGGGGCCCCGGTTTTCGGAGGAGTGGCGAATGGCGCACCTGTAGCGTTAGCCGCCGTGAGTTCTGATAGCTCGGCGACTTCGTTCACCCAGACCAACGTCCAAGTCCAGGGCGTGGACGAACCTGACAGAGTGAAGACTGATGGCACTCACCTCTTTGTCTCGACGCAGGATTCCGTATCGATAATCAACGCATACCCACCAAGCTCCGCAGCCGTCCTTTCCACGCTCAAGTTCCCCAACACCAACGTGCTCGGCCTGGAAATGACCAAGGACCGCCTGATGGTCATCGACCAGAAAAGTGGAGGTGGTATCGGTTATCAGAAGGCTGGAGGTGGTATCATGTATCAACAAACGAGTGGTACGTCGGCTGTGGAGCTGCTTTTGTACGATGTCTCCAATCTCAATTCACCCCAGCTGATGCAAAACGAGACCATACCCGGGGCCTATGTCGCTGCGCGGCTCGCTGATGGATTCGTGTACGCGGTGGTTCAGCAGCCCTCGTATGTCTTCAACGGCAAGGGCAACGCCACAGCTGTCATGCCTACAGCGTCAGAGAACGGGACTGAGACACAGCTGCCTGCGTCCTCAGTCTTCTACACCAACAACACGGCCCAGATCAGCTACTACACCATAATCCCAAGCGTCAGCATGGCAACTGGCAAGGAGAACACCGTTACTGTCCTGACAGGGCCCTCGGCCACGGTCTATGTTTCGACGTCGAATATCTACGTGGTCTACACAAACTACCTAGACCTGTTCTCAACCCACGGGATTGTCGGTGACGTCTACACAGGGGGAGTGGTATCGATATCTAACGTGCAACAGGCCCTGAACAGCACCATCCTGAGGGCTGCCTACTCGGGCGGATCTGTCGTCGCAGAGTCAGCGGGTATTGTGCCCGGGTCTGTCCTCAACCAGTTTTCGCTCGACGAGTTCAAAGGTTACTTCAGAGTCGCCACTGGTAGGTTCGCAGTGGTCGGAGGCTCACCTACGAGAAGTAACGATGTCTATGTGCTAGACTTGGGCATGAACCAGGTATCCGCCTTGAGGAACATCGCACCCGGTGAGAACATCTACGCGGTCCGTTTCGTGGGGAACATGGGGTACGTGGTCACGTTCATGCAGATTGATCCCCTCTTCGTAATATCTTTCAAGGACATGTCCAAGCCAATCATTCTTAGCGAGCTGAAGGTGTCAGGATACTCGGATTACCTGCATCCTCTTCCAGGAGGATACTTGATCGGAGTGGGGAAGGATGCGGTCCCGTCATCGACGATCCAGAACGTCGCTTTCTACCTGGGGCTGAAGCTCTCCCTCTTCAGGGTCTTTGACAACGGCACTTCAATCCAAGTCTCCAAGCTCCTGATCGGAGACAGAGGGACCGACTCCCCGGTCCTGACCGACCACCTGGCATTCACCTTCGACTCGACCAGAAACGTCACAGTCATCCCGCTGACACTCTACAAGGTAACCGGGACACAGAGTAACTGCTCGGGTTGTATTCCACCGTACGGGGACCCTGTCTGGCAGGGAGTCTACGTCATCCAAGTGACCAGCAGTGGTTTCAATATCCTCGGAATGGTATCTCAGTACTCAGGGAGCCAGAACTTCGGCGATTCTGCGATCAACAGCCTCCAGATTGATCGGAGCGTGATAATCGGGGACTACCTATACACGATTTCGCAGGGCGAAGTGATGGTCAGCACTCTCTCCTCGTTCTCCACAGTGGCGACGGTGCCGCTCCCCCAGTAGAACTCATTCGTGGCCCAGGACTCGGTGGGGTCTGTACGGCTCCTCGAGCCTCTTGATGTCGTCTGGCTTTAACCGAATGTTGACGGCCTCCGCCAGTTCTTCCAACTGTTCGACCTTCGTCGGACCGATAATCGGCGAAGCGACGTCCTTCTTGTGCATCAGCCAAGCGAGTGCCAGCTGGGCAGGCCTGACCCCTTTCTCTTTGGCGACCTCCTCCAATCGTTCGACGACGTCGAAGTCCTCCGGCCTGAAGTACCTCTTCCCCAACAGGCCGTCTGTCTTGTACCTGATGCTCGCCGGCTTCGACTTCCGCTTGTACTTGCCACTCAGGAAGCCCCTTCCCAGGGGGCTCCATGGAAGAATCGTAATCCCCTCCTCCCTGCAGAGCGGTATCATCTCCCTCTCCTCCTCCCTGTACGCCAGGTTGTAGTGGTCCTGCATCGTCTCGAACCTCTCGAGACCCAGCCTGTCGCTGGTAAAGAGGGACTTCGCGAACTGCCAGGCCCACATGCTCGACCCGCCCAGGTGGTCGACCGCGTTCTCCTTCTTCACGGCGTCGGTAAGGGTCCTGAGCACCTGTTCGATGGGCGTCTTGTAGTCCCACCGGTGAATCTGGTAGAGGTCTACCCTGTCTGTCTTCAGATTGGCGAGCGACCTCTTCAGATTCCGGGTGATGTGCTTCCTGCCAAGCCCCGTGTCGTCGGGACCTTCACCAGTGGGGAGGCCGACCTTCGTGGCAAGGACGACCTGGTTCCTTCTTCCATGCAGGGCCCTGCCCACTATCTGCTCTGATTTCCCGTTGGAGTAGACGTC
>JAPCJK010000094.1 GCA_027886975.1 Nitrososphaerota archaeon | reverse complement strand
GTCGCCGGCGCTGATGGCGATGAGCATAGCAGGCCTGGACGAACTCAGCAATGGAAGAGCGATTCTAGGTTTGGGGACCCAGGCGAGGCCCTATGTTGAGCTCTGGCACAGCGTGAAATTCCAGAAGCCGTTGCTCAGGATGAAGGAATACGTCACTGCGTTAAGGAAGATACTCCTGAACCCGTTCAATCTCACCTACTTCAAGGGGGAAATATTCGATATTCAGGGGTTCGTCCTAACTTCGAAGCCGAAGAATCCCCACATCCCCATCTATGTCGCAGCGATCGGCCCTCGCATGCAACGCGTGGCAGGAGAAGTCGGGGACGGCGTGCTCGGATACCTTTACTCTCTTCGCTACCTGAAGGAGCATCTTATTCCTAATCTTAGGGAGGGCGCCGAGAAGGCTGGACGCGATGTCAAGGATATTGAGATTGCTGTCGGTCTTCCAGCACTGATATCCGACAGCGATGATAGATTTGAAATGATCAAGCCGCTTGTTGCTGTGTTCACCATCGCGACCGGTTCGTCCCCGTCATATCAGACGATTCTTAACGAGCTCGGATATGCTGACAACGTCAAGAAAGTTCAGCAGAAGATGAGGGAGGGCGACGTCAAGGGCGCTGTGAAGTACATACCTGACGAAATGGCTCGTGAAGTGACCTTCTGCGGAACCGCACGCGAAGTGAATGACAGAATAGAAGAATACAGGAAGGCTGGGGTAACTCTGCCGTTGTTGAACCCCACTCCACCTTACGCCTACTATCCGCTATTCCCGACGCATCTGCCTGACTCGCTCGGCGCTGGCAGCGTCGACTACAAGGGTCTCAGGAAGCAAGTCAGGACAATCATCGAAAGCGTGGGAAACTGAAGGTTAGCTCGGTGGACGAGTAGCCGACCGGGACTTCGCTTCTGGAGCTTTCTTAGAGAGCGTCCAGGGCCTTCGCGTCTTCCTCGGCGACCTTCTCAAAACTCGACTTCGCCGGCCCTTTCGCGAAGAATCCCAGGGCCCCGAGCTCCATCTCAGCCCAATAGTGCAGGCCTGTTCCCGAAGGAGTTTCCTTCAATTCAATCACTATCTTGCTTCCCTTACCATCGCCTTCGAGGGTGTTTATCTCAAACTTGTGCTCGTCATTGTTCCTGACCAACTTGTTGACCGACCTCAGGTTCTTTCCCATGATATGCGCGTGCTGTTCCATCGTGATTGCGTCGCCCTCTGCGCTGATTATCTTGACCTCCTTCACGAAAGTTGGGTGAAGCTTCGGAAGATTTTCTGGATGCATGTAGTAATCCATGGCCGTGCTAAGCGAGGCCTTCGTCTCTTTGTTTACCTCGAACTTCGCAGGCATTTGTGCCCTGTAGACCATCATTATGTAATAAGCATTCGGGCGGGTTCGACCCAGTTTCTCCATCGCGTTCATCTCGTCGTCTGGTCTCAGGCGAAAAGAAACATGCCACGGCCCTCAAACATCAGGCTGCCTTAGGTGGTCCGAAGGCGAGCTTCCTGCAGATGTCATCGAAAACTTCTAGCCCTGCCTCGAGCCATAGGGTCAGCGAGTATGTTATCCCATATTTCTCTCCTGTCCCGACGATAAGTCCGCTCTTTACGAGGACCCTCACGTGGTGCTGGACTCCTTTGTACTGCATTTCAAGGTCGGTGGCGAGCTGGTTCTGGTTTCTTGGTTTGTCCCTCAAGAGCTGAATGATCCGGGCGCGACTTGGGCCTCCTCGGCTGCCCCCCAAGAGAAACCAGAGCAAGCGTCGGAGCTCCGGGTCGTCGTGCATTTGGAGTTGAGGGGAACTCTAGTTATTTTAGCGGTTCGGAAGTATTTGGACGAGATTTGGACAAATGGTTAAACAGAGCTAAGGGGGAATGGGAAAAAGACCTTGGACCTGATGATGGACCTGGCAGTAGCCTTCTCTTCGCTGAATGTGATTGTTCTGGCTGGTTTGCTGTATCTGTACGCACGAATCACGTGGCGGAGCAGGGCATTGTATCCGGTAGGATTGCTGTTTTTCGCCTCGCTTCTGCTCCTCCAGAACCTTGTAACAGCCTACTCGTACGTCGCGATGACTCCGTTCTTCGGGGAATCGCTTCTCCCCTACCTCCTGACCATCTCGGTGCTCGAGTTCGGGGGGCTCGTGGCTCTGACGAGAGTCACGTTGTAAAGATGAACCCGCGTACTCGCCTAACCAACACAAGGCGGGACCGCGGGCAGAGGTGCGCCGACGAAACTTTAGGCGGGTTTTCCGGTGAGGCAGCACTCAAGATTCAACCCTTCCAGGTCGCCGCCATTCGTTGCCACAGTATCTCCTAGTTGATGCGCGGACGCGAGTCCTGCATGTGTACTAAATTCACACCAGATTTGGAAAAATGGCTAAATTCAGTCCGCCAAGCAAAGAAACCTGATTAGACGTGGCATCGCGAACAATCTTGCTCGCTGCAGTTTTGGTAATTGGACTGCTTGTGGGTTTTGGTGCCTCCTATCTATACGCCCAGAACCAGATAACTTCCCTCCAAAACAGCCTGACACAGGCCAATCAGAGCATTTCGACTCTTCACAGTCAGACAGGGAATACGTCAAAGGTCCTAGCTCTATCGCCGCATCCAGGTGCGATGATTCACACTGGATGGGTAGTCATAGCACCGGTGGGGAGCGGGGACTACGCAATTGTAGTCCATGCCGAAGGCCTGGAGCCACCCTCTCTAGGGGGGTACATCGTTGAGGGCGCCCAGCGAACGACCGCCATGAACGTGGTCCCGATTGGGGCAAACGCCACGGCCTCCGAGTTCGACGCAGGGACCGATGGAGTGGGCAACTACTGGACGGTGATCATGCAGAACCCAACCACCAGCTTTGAGTCCATCGAGCTGCTCTATCTCCCTGGAATGAATATGGCGCAGGCAACGCTGGTAGCAAGCGTTTCTCTGGGCTGAGGAGAGGAGAGCACTGAGAGCCAGGCGGCTCTTTCTAGCTGGAGTCCTCGCTGGCGGGGTCGCTGTTGGTGCAGCCTTCGTCGTCAGGATACTGTTCAACGTGCCCTACCTCCCCGAACTTGCCTCGTCGGCGCTATTCTCACTCGTCCCGGGTTCCCTTGAGTCGAAGGCAGTGGAGAATCTCGGGCCACTGGCCAAGGAAACCGCCTTTGTGGCAGCGTCGGTCCTGAACGCTGTCGTACTAGGTCTGATCCCAGTCGGACTTCAAAGACTAGGGCGGTTGCAACGAAATAATCTCCGGGGAGCTATCGTCTTTGTCGGCTCGGCCTACGCCATTATGCTGGCCCTAGGCGCCCTGTTCCTCTCGCTGACCCAAGTCTCAACTCAGCCGATCAATCTCGGGCTTCTCGCCTTGAATCTTCTTTTTCCGAGCTTGGTGTTCGGGGCAATCCTGGGACGAGCGAATTTGTTCCCCCGACCCCCAGCGCCTCCACTTTTCCCAATGAGGCGGGGGAAGTCGCGGTACAACAGGAAAAGGAGGCTCTTCTTGAAGTCGGCTGTCGGTGCCACCGTCGGGGCAGTCCTCCTATACTACGGAATCGGGCTGCTCTTCCCCAAGCAGAGTCCTCTCCTTCCCAGCCAGGAGGCTAGCCAGATCCTGGCCGCCGGGGTGACCCCCAACAACCAGTTCTACAGGGTCGACATCAATGTAATTGCGCCCTCGGTCGATTTGAGCGCCTGGAAGCTCAAGTTGCACGGCCTGGTGAGCAACCCCATGACCCTCGATTACAACCAGTTGCTCGCACTTCCGTCAGTCGAGGAGTACGCGACGCTGGAGTGCGTGAGCAACGAGGTCGGAGGAGACTTGATGAGCACCGCGCTTTGGAAGGGGGTGAAGCTCAAGGACCTGCTCAGGATGGTTGGGGTGGGCCCGGGAGCCGACTACGTCGTCTTCACTTGCTTCGACGGGTATGACGTAGGCATCCCCCTTGACAAAGCGATGGCAGACGGGACGATTCTCGCATTTGTCATGAACGGCGAGACCCTACCCAAGGACCATGGCTATCCCGTCAGGGCCATCGTTCCCGGACTCTACGGGATGATGAACGCGAAGTGGATTACGGATATCGAACTCGTTAGCGGGGTCCACCAAGGTTTCTGGCAGCGGAGGGGGTGGACGAATACCGCCGCCTACCAGACTAGCTCCTGGACCGTCACCCCGGGAGACAGCGGGCTGAGGGACAGGTTCTCGCTCCCCCTCGGTCTGACCGATGTCGCCGGGAACCCGATTGCCGTGGTCGGGGTGGCCTTCGCAGGGGATCGCGGGATTCAGAAGGTAGAGGTCAGCACCGACCGCGGAAACAGCTGGCAGCCAGCCAGCCTGCACGACCCGCTTTCGAAGTACACCTGGGTCTTCTGGAAGTTCGACTGGAACCCACCTAGTTCTGGTAACTACCAGATCATGGTCAGGGCGACGGATGGCACCGGAAGGGTCCAGGTCGCGACCATGGCCGACCCATTCCCCAACGGAGCGACAGGCCTCGAGGTCGTCGATGTAAAGGTTCTAAGCACCTAGCTCCGTAACTTCGCTGCAAAACGATTCAGTCTATTCATTGCTTCACGAAGCGTTTGGTCCCTCTTCGCGAAACTGAACCTGACCTTTGACCTTCCCATTTCTCGGTGTGCATAGAAGCTTGAACCCGGAACTGCGGCGACTTTGGCATTCTTTGTCAGATTGCGAGCGAAGGATGTGTCGTCCATGGCACTAATTGAAGAGAAATCAGCAAGAACATAGTAAGCACCTTCCGGGCTGGCGGCACGGAAACCGATGTTCTGAAGAGACTTTACGACGAAGTCGCGTCTTCTCTGGTACTCCTTGGCAAGTCTGGTGTAATGCGATTGGGGTAGCTTCAATGCTTCGATTCCCGCCTTCTGAAAAGGCGTAGGGGCACAGACGGTCGTGTAGTCGTGGACCTTCCTAATCGCATTGGTGATCTCCTTGGCCGCGATGGCATACCCCACGCGCCAGCCGGTAACGCTGTATGTCTTGGACAGACCGGAAATGGTGATGGTCCTGTCGCTCATACCGTCCAGCGACGCCAAGCTGATGTGCTTTCGTCCGTCGTAGATGATGTGCTCGTAGATCTCGTCTGTAATGGCTATGGCATCATAGTCTGCGCAAAGGTCAGCGACCAGCTTGAGTTCGTCTTTGTTCAACACCTTGCCTGATGGGTTGTTCGGGGTGTTGACGATTATCGCCTTCGTCCTAGAGCTGAACGCGGCCTTGAGTTCTTCCTCATCAAAACTCTGGCCTTCCTCGCTGAGCTTCACGTGCCTGGGTTTCGCTCCAGCGATGATTGTGGCTGGAACGTAATTCTCGTAGAAGGGCTCTGGAATTATTACCTCTCCTCCGACATCTACGGTGGCAATGATGGACACTGTCATCGCCTCCGTTGAACCGCATGTCACAGTCACATCAGTCTCCGGGTTAGCTTGAATCCTGTTGAAGCGCAGCGCCTTCTCGGCTATGGCCTCCCGAAGCCCTGCAGATCCCCAGGTGGTTTCGTATTGGTTGAGGTCCTCCATGATTGCCTTCGTGGCCGCGGCTTTGACTCTTGATGGTGCTTCGAAGTCTGGCATCCCCTGTGCAAGGTTTATGGCGCCACATTCATCAGCCAGTCGAGTCATCTCTCGTATCACAGACTCAGTGAACAACTGGACCCTCTTCGAAGAACGAGACCCTTCCCCCTTGTCTGTCAACTGCGGGAATTCGACGTCGCTGGGCCTTGGTTATCAAGCCTACGCCGAGAGGACTTCATCCTGCGTTGCACTGGTTTGACAGGGTGAATAGAGACCCATCACTCGTGAGAACATCATAAGGTGCTGTGTGGGGAACTGAAGTATTACCAGGGTCTGTCCACGAGTTGTAGATTTATTTATTGACGCTGATAGATGATGTCGTCAAATGAGGAGGTCAAAAAGGGTCTCTCGACCAAAGACGCTGATCCTTACGTTGGCAATCCTGCTGGCGGCTGCGACGTTGTTTGCGAGCATTCATTTCACCGTCGTCGCTCAGACCAATCTCCCAAATATTGTATCTTACAAAGTTCAAGGTGCGGTCGATTTCAAGAACCCGGGAGGAGAATCGTTCTGGAGGGGCATTCCGTGGACCGCTGTGCCTCTGGCCGCGAGTGTTTCCCCAGGAGGTGGCCACACGAGCGAGCTCCTAGTAAAGTCCGCAAACACGGGCTACGATGCCTACCTGTTGTTCAAGTGGAACGACACCGCCGGACCTTCATTCGTGGGCCAGACTGAGGTATATCAAGCGACGAACGGATCCCTGATACCTCTTAATCCCCAAGCAACAGCGACCGTCAAACAACTCTTCTACAACTCGTCCTATTATTACCCAGACAGGCTGGCCGTGCTCTGGTTTGTGGGCAGCGGCTCGTCCAGACAAACCTCGCCGGTTATGCAGCTCGGCACGAACGGGGCTTTGACTGGAGGCGCTGCGGACATCTGGCACTGGCAGTCGAACCCGACAGACAACAACAAGAACGACGCAGGGTTCCCGGGCGGATACACAAACTCAGCGGGAAAGCCAATCTACCCGCAGGACAATTTGTCATTCGCTGAAGATGACTACACCAACATGACTGGTTTCT
>JAPCJK010000093.1 GCA_027886975.1 Nitrososphaerota archaeon | reverse complement strand
GCTGGACCCCTCTCGCAGGAACTCAACTCAAGGATTGAGAAGCTTGCTAAAGTGGTGGGCGTGCAGTTGTCAAAACTATCGATTCCAAAGGGCTCCGACAGTGATGTCTTCATGGAGGCTGGAATCAGATCGAGCTGGGTCAGGTCCTATCCCACGCCAACGGCCACGACCATCGAGGATACAGCCTCCCACCTCGACCCCAAGATTCTATATCAATGCTCTAGGCTACTGAGAAGCTTCGCTACTGAGGTTCCTGTGATCTGACCGCTGGCTTTCTGTTCAGGGGAGGGACGAATACCCCTGACCCGGGCTTCCCGATGACTTCGCCGTTTTCCATTATGACCTCACCCCGCCTGACAGTCGCGACTGGGACACCTGTGACCTTCCTACCCTCGTACGGCGTCCATCCAACCTTGGAATACACCTTCTCGCTGGTAAGGACCTTCTGACCCTTCATGTCGACCACCACCAGATCCGCGTCGGCCCCAACCTGAATCGCCCCCTTTCTGGGGAACACGCCGAGGATCTTGGCTGGGTTCGTGGACGCGACTTTGACAAGCTGGTCGAGAGACATTCTGCCATTATTCACCTCTGTTAGGAAGACACTGAGGTAGTGCTCGAGCTGGGGACAGCCAAACGGCGCCTTCCACGGATCCTCATCCATTATTCTGTTGACTTCTTCCTTGGTATGAGGGGCGTGGTCGGTGGCAAGAACGTCGATTACCCCCGTGTTCAGTGCTTTCCACACCGTCTCCACACGCTCTTTCGCGAGAAGCCCCCCTGGAAGGACGAGCGCTCCCAGCCTGTGGAGCTCTTCCTCGGTTGTGATGAAGTATTTCGGGTCGGCCTGAGCTGTGATATCGTACCCTTCTTTCTTCGCTTTCCTCAAGATCTCTATCGCCATGGTCGAATGCGTGTGAACGAGGTGGAGCCTGACCCCAGTCTTCTTCGCGAGCATCACGAGCACTGAAACAGATGTTCCGTAGATTAGCTCCTCGATGTACGCCTTGCCGAAGCTGATGTACTCCTTGTCGTTCGGCTCGGCTTCCCTGTGTTCCTTGTAGAATTCCTCGAAGAGGGACATGTTTGACGGATGCACCAGGCATGGCAGACCTGTCTTTTGCACTGCGGCGAACATCCTGTAGAGCGTCCCGTGGTCTTCGACTGCGATCCTAGGGTCGTGAGGATAAGCACCTCTGACCATGAAGATTTTGAAACCGGCAGCCCCCGCGTCCGCGACCTTCTGGACTTCGGACAGCGTCGGGAAGACGAAATGGTTGAAATCAACCATCGATTTGGCTCCAGCTATCTTCTTCTTCTGCTCGAAGGTTTCCAGACTTGCAGTGGGAGGCTCCACGTTGGGCATGTCGACGAACATGGTTACTCCTCCAGCCGCCGCGGCCCGCCCGGCTGTTTCGAAATCTTCCTTGTATGTGTAACCAGGATCTCTAATGTGGGCGTGCATGTCCACTATTCCTGGAAGGACAGTCTTACCTGGAATCCGGAGTGTCCTCGAACCCGAGAGCGTGTCCTTAGATATCGCCGCTATCTTCTCTTCGCTAATCCCAAGGTTCGCCTCAACCAGTTCCCCACCGGTGAAGATCCTCGCTCCTTCAAGCACAAGATCATAGTTTGTCATTCGATTCCCTCCTCCTCAATCAAAGATATTTCAATTCTCGTGATTCACCTGAATGAACGAAGGACGTCGGAGGCGAAAACCTCCAGCTGGAACCTCAGGCTGGCCATGTCTTTGTAGATGAACTTCAACTCGAACATGTTCACTCCCGCCCCGACGTAGGATTCGATTTTCTTTGAGACTTCTGACGGCGATCCGACGAGGGTCACTTCCTCGCTCCCTCTCCCAATCGATTTCGCGTAGCTGGCGATTGTCGCCGAAGCGTTCCCGCGCGCGATGGACGAATCTTTGTCGATGCTCGAGAAGATTTCGTTCCCGACTATGAGTTCCTTAGTAGTTATTCCTTTCTTTTTCCTGATCTCCATTATCCTCCCTATTCCTTCGCTTATCCCCGCCGGAGTGATGTTAGCAGGAATCCACCCGTCCCCCAGCAATGCCGCCCGTCGCAGGGCCCTGCCGAGCCCTCCTACTATTATCGGTGGACGAGGCTTTTGAAACGGCTTGGGGAATATTTCCACTCCGCTGAACTTGGCATACTTTCCCGAATACTCGGACTTCGGGGATTGGTCGAATATGGCCAGCATCGCGCTGAGGTAGTCGTCCGTTATCTCTCCCCTGCTTTCGAACGGCACTCCTACCGTCTCGAATGATTTGCCCACCAGTGGAGCACCGGTGCCTACTCCGAGAAGGAGTCTTCCACCAGAGAGCACGTCCAGGTTCATCAGCTGTTTCGCTATTACCACCGGGTTGCGCAGAGGCAGTACTATCACGGCAACTCCGAGCTTGATTGAATGGGTCTGACCGGCGAGGTAGCTCAGTGTTGTGACAGCCTCATAGAAGTCAGGGTTCGCTCCTTCCACGACAGCCTCAACGGACCCCGAGGAAACATGATGCGAGTTCTGCTCCCTGCTCCATGTAATTTGGTCATGAACCCAAATCGCGTCGAATCCTAGCTTTTCGGCGAACTGCGTAGTGGAAAGAATGTTCTCCTTGCTGGCGAGAGGACCCGATACCGGAACTCTAACCCCGAATTCTGCCTTCGCTGTCAATCGTAACCCTCTATGGGATTCCCGCTATGACTTCGATTACGATCAGTTGGTTTGGGTCGAACCATCCGCTCGTCGCCAGAAGAGTACGGGCTGGCGGGACCTTGAAGTACTGGGCGTATACCTTGTTCACTTGCTCGAAGTACTTGAGGTCGGTAAGGTACACCCAGGCCTTCAGCACATGTTCCATGTCCGTCCCGGCCGCTTTGAGGAGTGCACTCAGATTCTCCATTATCTGCTTCGTCTGTCCCTCGATGCCGTCGACCAGTTTCCCCGAGGGGTCACGTCCCGGCTTTGCCGTGGTGAACACGAGATTGCCGAACTTTATCGCGTTGGAGACCGGCGCTGGAATGTAAATCCCTTTGGCATCCCTCTTTCCCGCTTCAGGGACTGACGGGACGACTATCCTTTCCTTGTCCAAGCGGTGCCATCCATCAAATTCGCACTATAAGGCTTGACGCCCAAAGAACCGTTAGTCGAGAAGGATGGGAAGTTTCTCCGCTTCATTCCTGATCCAAATAGAAGGGTCAGCCGCGTAGTCCCCGTAGTTCCCATCGACGTTAATCCCGGGGACCGCAGGTATCCAGGTCTCTGACAGCAACTTGTCAGGGTCCCCCCACCGGGCAGCCAAGGCGCGAACTTCACGGGAAGGTAGCGCAAATCTCTGACCAGAAGCTGGGGTTGCCCTAAAGCTGGTCGCAAGACTAACGGGGAACCCATAGCCCAGCACAACGAGTCGTATCGGTAGACGAAGTAGACAAGCTCCTGGCTGAAGGATGGTCCTTCGCAGGGGTCCTGCCAAATGGAAAAGTGGTTCTGCAAAGGGTATTCGACCCCTGAAGGGCCCAAATCCCTCCGGGCCCGCAGACCTCAAACTCACAGCTCTCATATTGTATTTTCTGAAGGATACTCCAGTTCGACAACGGCTTTGAGTTTCTCGAGAGAGTTGTTGATGGATCGCCTGATCGCTCTCCTCAACATTATGGCATCCAGTATCTTTCCCAGGATTGAGTAAGGGGGTCGATACTCTACCTCAAGCCCATAACGGGTGTTATCCTCCTCCTTCTTTACCCAATTGAGGGCCTTCATTTGCATCTTTTTGGGTTGACCTGAAGTTGCTTCCCAAACAATCCTATCATTTTCGACCCATTCTATTATTCTTCCGTCCCATTCCATTTTTCTGCCAATGATTTGACCCCGATGATGAGCTGACGTACCGACGCCCGTCCTTTGTTCAGAATTGTAACTTACATTGGAGACGAAATCAAGCCAATCTTCGCACTTGTCATGTTGAGCTATCCGTCTGAATACCTCATCGACAGGCGCATGAATGACGACGCTACCTTCAGGCATGCCACTGACCTTCTCCCTCGATAGACTGTGTGTCGAGGATTTAAGGAGATGAAAACAACAAAGGGCCGAGAACGTACCGGATCCAACCGAGCCCGCTAGATCCTGTTATCACCTGCAAACAAGTTACGAAGGGTTTTATCCCATCGCAACAACGAGGCCCATAGTTCGATGGCAAAGTCAGAACGTCGTCTTGCCGCCATAATGTTCACGGACATTGTTGGATACACCGCCTTGACGCAGAACAGCGAGGCTACTGCCTTGAAACTCCTGGAGGAACACCGTAGTCTGATTCGACCTGTCCTTGTGAAGCATGGTGGCCGGGAGGTCAAGACGATGGGCGATGCTTTCCTAATCGAGTTTGATAGCGCTCTCAAGGCGACCGAATGCGCGGTGGAAATGCAAAAAGTTCTTCATAATCATAACAGGAATGCGACCGACAAGATACACATCAGGATTGGGATTCATGTCGGAGATGTTGTACATGAACAGGGAGACGTCTATGGTGATTCCGTGAACATCGCCTCAAGAATTGAGCCACTGTCCCCAAAAGACGGGGTTTGCATTTCGGAACAGGTATACTATCAGGTTAAGAACAAGATTCCGTATGGCCTTAGTAAGCTCGAATCCATCTCGTTGAAGAACGTCAGCCTTCCCACCGAAGTATACAGGCTTGAGCTACCTTGGGATCGTTGGGAAGGCTCCGGTTTAGCCAATAGCGTTCCAACATCGAATATCCATAGGGACGTCATCGGAAGGTTGGCCGTTCTACCGTTGACCAACATGAGCTCCGATCCCGAAGATGCCTACTTCGCGGATGGAATGACTGAAGAGCTCATTTCAACTCTGTCGAAGTTCAAGGAAATTCGGGTGATTGCCAGGACGTCAATAATGCATTACAAGGAATCGAAAAAGACGATTGGGGAAATCGGAGGCGAATTAGGTGTTCAGACGTTAATCGAGGGGAGTGTTAGAAAGGCGGGGAACAGGGCAAGGGTCACGATACAGCTCATAGATTCGGCTACTGAGGAGCACCTATGGGCCGAGACGTACGATAGGGACTTAACAGACATCTTCAAGGTGCAAAGCGAGGTCGCGGCTAACGTAGCGAGTGCCCTCAAACTCAACCTTCCAGGTTTTACTGCACGGAAACAAACAGAGAATACGGAAGCTTACACGCTCTACCTGAAAGGCTTGCAGGCTGCGGGAACTCGGACAGGTGATGGTTTGCGCGAAGCCAATTCCCTTTTCAAGAAAGCAATAACGATAGACCCCCATTTCGCGATCGCGTACGCCGGGCTCGCAGATTCCTACAGCCTCCTGGCCTATTATGGGTACATGGAGCCCAAGGATGCTTATCCTAGGGCAAAAGATGCAGCGATGAAGGCTCTGGATTTGGACAAGGAACTTGCAGACCCGCACACGTCACTTTCTGCAGTCTACCAAAACTATGAATGGGATTTTGACGCTGCAGAGAAGGAACTAAAACTGGCAATGGAGCTCAACTCGAACTATTCGCGGGCCCATCACTGGTACGCTTTGCTGTTATTCGGCCGAGGGAAATTCAGGGAAGCTGCACAAGAAATGGAACTGTCTCTCCAACTGGATCCCGTCTCTGACATCATAGGCTCAGTGAATGGGCTCATGCACCTCTTGGTGGGCGAAAAAGAAATGGCGCTGAAGGAATTGACGGATGTAATCGACAGGAGTCCAAGCTATGTGATTGCGATGTATTGGCTTGCGCATTACCACCTGGGTGAAGGAAACGATGCCGAGGCACTCATGTGGGTCGAGCGTAGCCTTTCGGTGTCAAGAATCGGTTTCACGCTTGCTAACGCGGGAAACATATTCGCCAGGTTGGGGAAAAAAGAACAAGCATTGCAATTGTTGGAAGAGCTGAGAATGAAAAAACACAGCGGGGTGCACTTCGATTGCGCCGTCATACTTGCAGGGCTTGGGGAGATCGACAGCGCCTTTCAAGAGCTCGAAGCCGCAGTCCAACTTCGCCAGATTCCATATGTTGAGCATCTAAGAAACAAACTAATCCTCGGCTCCTTGCAACCTGACCCGCGGTTTGAGGAGCTAATCAAAAGGACCGGCCTAAGCGGATAACTTTCGCCTTTGAGGAGATTTCGAACCGATGATGGGGTCTGGGCCACCAGAGTGCCGTTTACGGCACGAATCCCTCCGGGCCCGCGCTAGAATAGCTCAGAATAAACCCCGTTACCCCATAGAGACTTGATTTGAGATATTTCATCTACTGATAACCAACCTTATGGGACAGCCAAGCCCCCGACTATCCGATGAGGAGAGCAGCCGTAGAAGTGGCGCTGGTGAATCTTGGGCCTACCTGAGTGATCTTGATTCTCGCCTTCTCACGCGGAAATACTTTTCAGAAGGTCCGTCACCCTGGAAACCCTTGGTATATGGTGCTATAGCCGCTTTCGGGGATGTCGGCATCCTCGTTTTGAGGTTATTCTTCGGCCCCCTGCTCGCCACCCACGGCTACCCGAAGCTCACGTCAGGCAGGGCGGGGACTATGGGGTGGCTTGGGAGCATGGGTCTACCCATGCTCCTAGGGCCGCTAATCGGAACTCT
>JAPCJK010000092.1 GCA_027886975.1 Nitrososphaerota archaeon | reverse complement strand
TGGCGAAGCATCTCCTTGACAAGCAAAGGTCAATCATTCGCCGAGCCCTGTCTGCTCACGGAGGCAGAGACGTCGGGGGCAATCTTGCCACTGGCGAAGAGACAGGTCTCAAGGGATGGCTGACAGGGGTCGGAGTCAAGATTCCGGAGATGAAGCTACAGTCGCAAGAGTCTCTTGTTCTGTTCGAAAGCGCACCAAACGCCACTAGATGCGCAGTCGAAATCCAACGAACGTTGAGCGAATATAATCGCGAGGCTCCGAACTACAAGGACATTTACCTCAAGATAGGCGTCCACATCGGCAAAGTAGCAATCAGGGAGGGGGAGGTGTCCGGGGAGGCCGTCGCTGTTGCTTCGAAAGTAGCGCCATTTGCCGAGGCGGGCGGCATCTGCGTTACCGAGCAGGCATATCGGCAGGTCGAAAACAATTCTGAGTTTCCATGCACCAAGCTAGGAGTACAGTCTCTCAAGAACATCGCCTCTCCAGTCGTGATCTACAAGGTCAATCTGTCCGGGGAGCGAGAAGTGTCAGTTGAAACGCCGAGCTTGGACAGACGCCGAATTGCAGTACTGCCTCTTTCCAATTTTAGTCCAGAAAAGAGCGACGAGTACTTTGCAGACGGGTTGACCGAGGAGCTCATATCAACCCTTTCACTCATAGAAGAATTTCGGGTCATCTCTCGAACATCGGTAATGCAATACAAAGAGGTAAAGAAGAGCGTCGTGGAGATTGGCAAAGAACTGAACGTTGGCAGCGTGTTGGAAGGCAGTGTTAGAAAGGCCGGGAACAGGATCAGAGTGACTGTCCAGCTTATCGATGCGCAGAACGGAGAGCACCTCTGGGCGTCGAGCTATGACAGACAGCTGGATGACATCTTCGCGATCCAAACGGACGTTGCTGGTAAGATAGTGGGAGCGCTCCGTGTAAAGCTGATGTCGGGCCAGGTGCCTGTTCAAAAACACGGTGAGAACGTGGAAGCGTATACCCTCTACCTGAATGGCAGATTCCTGCTGGACAACGGAAGCGAGGAGGCTGTCCTCGAAGCGCTCAAGCTGCTGCAAGAGGCCATCAAGACTTACCCCGATTACGCAAGAGCATACTCTACACTGGCTGACGCCTACAGTATCGCTGCCGACAGGGGTTTCATGGATAGGGTGGAAGGGTACTCAAAAGCGAAGGAAGCTCTGACGAAAGCACTGGAACTGGATGACACAATCGTCGAGGCACACGCATCCCTGGGGGTCAATCTCCTGTCAAGGTTGAACGATGCTGGGAAGATGGAAGTTGAGGAGGCTCAAAAAGAGTTTCGAAGGGCTATCGAGTTGAGTCCCAGCTACGCTACTGCTCATCAGTGGTATTCACTTTGTTTGCTAGAAATGGGGAAAATAAACGACGCAATGGACGAGATCAAGCGAGCCAGTGAGTTAGACCCACTATCACCCATAATCGCGCTAAGAATTGCAGACTTGAACGCCTTGGCTGGGAGGATCGAGGAGGCAATAGCCATATGCGACAAACTAATAGGTGCCGAGCCCAACTTTGCATTTGCATACGCGGAACGAAGCTTCTTCCTCACCCTCGTTAACATGAAAGAAAGAAGCCTTGCAGACTCAGAAGCCTACCAAAACCTCAGCGGAGACGAGGAGGGCTACAAGCTAGCGCTCGCCCAGACCTACGCCTGGTTCGGAGAGAAGGGGAAGGCTCTCCCAATAGTTCAGGAAGCAATCATGAAGGCCGACAGGTCGTCGGGCGACCTTCTCCAGTTCATAGCCCGGGTTTACGCGATTCTTGGTGAAAAAGATGAATTCTTCGCGTGGATCGATAGGGCCGTAGCCAAGAAGAGGATTTCAGTCGTTCTCCTGCGATACTCTCCCTTCTACGGCAAGGTGAGGAATGACCCACGCTTTCCTGAACTCTTCAGAAGCCTAGGCCTCCCATACTAGCTCATCCAAGGTCCGGTTCGGGTGTAAGCTCAAGACCGTCGAACCTTTCCGTCTTCCGAGCTAGATCCGCTGGCCTACCTGTGGATGAGAAACTCACGGTCTCAAGGCTTATAGCTTAAACAAGCGAAGACCAGCATGTAAACATGGGCACATACATCGACGTACATAAGAATCTGAAAGGTGCTACACTTCAGGAAGTTGCCGAAGCCCACGCGAAAGACCTCGCGGTGCAAGAAAAACACGGTGTGAAGTTCCTGAAGTGTTGGGTAGATCAAAAGGCGGGGATGGTTTTCTGCCTTTCAGAGGCTCCGGACATCGGTGCCCCGACGAGAGTCCACAAGGAAGCGCATGGACTTCTTCCTGACGAAACCTTCGAAACATCCGAAGTACCATAGGAAGGCTAGATTTCATCTTAAGAGCCTCCCCTAAAACCATGCTATTTCATAATCGCCTGACTGAAAAGCCATATCTTCCATCATCCCATCCCCTGGGCAGTCTTTCCTTCTTATGCGCGCCTCCAAGAATCTTGCAGTTACGGCAGCGTTCGCTTCCGTCTTGCTGAGTTTCTCAATCAACAGCATAATTACAAGGTATCTGGTCTCCGGTAGTCTGGTCGGACCGTTCCCGCTAACAATAATCAGGTTCAGCAGCGGACTGGTCACACTCTGGCTCGTCTCCGGCAAAATGTCCGGGAAGGTCAAGAGAACAAGGGCAGGACGTCGCGACGTCTCAGGGGCCTTCTTCCTGGGCGCCTACGCGTTCGCCATATCCTTCGGGTACAACTACATTCCGGCCGCCGCAGGCGCGCTCGTGTTCTACAGCATGGTCGTCCTCACCATGAGTTCATATTCGGTCGTAGGTGAAGGCGAGAAAGTCTCTGTGCCGCTGGTCGCAGGGTTGCTACTCGGCGTCATCGGCATCGTGACCATGACGTTCGGCGGCATAGGCTCGGTCTCCTCCCTTGGCGTGGCTCTGATGGCAGTCACGGGGACTGCTTGGGGTTTGTACTCAGTCTACGGTAAAAGCTCAGAAAGCTACTTCGGTTACACCTACAACAGTTTTCTCTACTTCGGATTGGCAAACGTCTTCCTGGTTCTGCTCGTGACTGCGTTACAAGGGACTCGGCAATGGACAGCGATTGCCCTCCCCAACCTCGCTCTGGCGCTTTACATGGGGATGGTCAGCACCGCACTCAGTTACGTAATTTGGAATGGTGTTCTGAAAAGGGTCAGCGCTTCCCAAGGCGGGCTTACCCAGCTGCTTGTGCCTATAATCACTTCCATTATGGGAGTCGTACTGCTCTCGGAGGAAGTCACCTTTGGGCTGGTGGCCGGGGGGTCCTTGATTCTGCTGGGAATCTACGTCAACGGCTCACGGAGAACAGGACCACGGGCTCCTCAGGCCAGTACATGATTTCCCATCAACCGTTTCTTCCTGTGGCGAAGAGATGCTCAGATTATTGGTAACTATGGCTAGTCTTTCTGGCCCTTGACGAGCTGCCGCAGGCGGGCCAAGTCATCCAAAGGCTCCCTATGCCGGGTAGGACGGGGGTCTGCCAGGCCGTCGAGGTGTCAAAGGGCTATCTGAAGGGGATTTGCGACGTACGAGGGGACGGCATTCCAGCCGGGCTCTAGCACCGGTTTTTTCCGTCACAATCCTTCGCTTACTTCGTGAACCCTCGTCAGCCAAGAATCCAATCAGCAGATGAAGGGCTTACTCGTCGTCATTTTTGTCCCAACTGAGGGTTAAGCGTAATTCATTCTTAGAACCCATCTGGGGGCTAGTCCCAACCAGCCGCCACCACCTGGGACTGTCAGTAGAGGGAGGAATCGAACCTGTATGACTGCAACCCCCGTCGGGTCCGCAGACAAGCCGCCCGACTGCCAAATCGCGATTTTACTTATGAGTAATGAAAGGAAGGAGTCAAGTCATGAGCGAAATGAGCCGCAGGGTTCCGAATGTTGGGGCGCCAATGAATATCGAGAGGCGCCCTGGCCGGGCGTAATCCATGTATTGTAAGCGCCCTTCCTCAGGAGGCAAGCGGGCCTGGGGTGACCCTCCCCATTTGGGTTCGGAAAGTGGATTTCATGGATGCCCCTTCCACGTGAAACAAATAGCCATCCGTTCGTTCAATAGGACGAAAGAGTTGGCAATTTCTCTCCAGTAACAAGAACCGACAAAGGTTGTATCGATATCGCAGCAATCATGGCAGAGGAGAATCTGACATGTCCACCGAAGAGAATAAACGGGTCGTCCGTCGATTTATCAACGAGGTTTTGAGTGGCGGCAACGTCAACGTAATGGACGAATTGCTTGCGCCGAACTACGCGAACCCAAGTATGGGTGCCACCAATCGTGATGGCTTCAAGGCAGTGGTTTCCGGCCTGAAAGCGGCAATGCCGGTACGCGACTTTGAGATCGCGGATCTGGTAGCCGAAGGCGATTCGGTCGTATTTCGGGGCAACTTTTACTTCATCCTAGCCGGCGGGAAGAAGGTCTCTGGGCGAGTCATCACCTACTACCGTCTCGTCAATGGGAAGATCGTTGAGGATGAACCAATCACCATGCCGCCTCTGACCGACGTGATGGGTGGCATGATGCCACCAAAGTCCGGCCCCTAAGCGGCAACGCATCCGACGCACTCTCAGTTCTGATGTAGGTGCCCCGACTAGAGTCTTATTTCGATGGTGGTGTTTGGTCCAGCCCGAGCCTCTTCAGGAGGTCGAAATATCGAGGGTCGGTGCGGACATTGCCCAAGTCAGGAATCTCTCACCCTTGGATTCATTTGAGACTCATGATCAACCAAACAGTCGCTTTCCTCACTTCTCCAATCCCATCCTTCTCAATATGCCAACGTACCTGGGGTCCGAGTGCAAGGTTCTGAAGAGCTGGTCCTGCTTCAGATACATCATGGCACCATCATGAACTTCATACCCTTTCTCCAACCACTCGAAGGCTTTGTCCTTCTCGATGCCGATGTAAGCAGAGGCGATTCTAAACGGCGACACGTACTCAGCTTTGGATCGTTCGACCAAATCCTCGACAACTCTCAGTGCTTCTTCTCTTCTCCCCGCCATGGCAAGACAGTAAGCCAAGTTGTCGGCGAGAAACCAGTAGGCTTCTGGCCACTTTGCCCTCGCCCTCTGGGCCTCTTCGACCGCTTCTTGGAACATCGACTTCGCCACATAGATGGATTGTATCCCATTCTGCGCGCTACGGAAATCGGGGTAGGTGTCTAATACCTCACGAAACACGGCTAGCGCCTCATCATACCGTCGCTCGTTGAAGTAGGACCAAGCAATGTTGTTCCTCATCACCGGAGAGAGGGGGTCGAGCTCATCCGCCTTCTTCATCTCTGACATCGACTCACCATATCGACCGAGGTTTGACAGAAGGACTCCATACCATTGGTGAGCCGATGGGTAGCCCGGATTGAGCTCAATCGCACGCATCAGCTCTCTCTCGGCACCGACCCAGTCCCACTCATGTTCCAAGATTGTCCCCAATGTAGCATGGGCTTCAGCCATACTGTCATCAAGTTCCAGTGCCTTTGTTGCCAACCCTCTCGCCTTCGGGAAGGCCTCGCTTGAGGGAAGCGCCCCTTGGTCTCCAAGTATGACGTAACAATCGGCCAGCCCTACGTAGGCCAGCGCATAGCCGGGGTCGATTTTGGTCGCCTTTTCGAAATACCCCAATGCTTTGCTCACCGCCTCCCTCCTTCTCTGGTTCCATAGATGACGACCTCTGAGATACAGTGTGAATGCCTCGGTGCTCTGCGTCGGCCGTCTTTCCATCTGTCTGGTCTCATTCGGGAGGATTTTGATACGGAGCGCGTCCGCCACTTGCTTTGCTATGTCGCTCTGAATAGCAAAGACGTCGTCGAACTCTCGGTCGTAGGTCTGGGACCAAAGGTGTCCCTGATTATGCACATTAATGAGCTGCACCGTGATGCGCAGCCTGTTCCCTGCCTTGCGGACGCTGCCTTCCAGGACCGTTCCCACTCCCAGTTCCTTTCCGATCTCCTCGATCCCCTTCGTCGTTCCCTTGTACCGCATCACCGAAGTGCGGGCGATTACTGTCAGGTCTTTGATCGATGATGTAGTCGAAATGAGCTCCTCGGTCATCCCGTCGGCGAAGTATTCGTGGTTGGGGTCGGAGATCATGTTCACCAGGGGCAGGATGGCGAGCCTGTGTGGGTCGAGGGAGGCCGGCTCGACGGCCGCTTGCTTTTCCCATGGCAGGGCCAGCCTGTAGACTTCTATCGGGAGCTCCAAGTTCTTCAACTCTTGCTTTCCGAGCCTGATTATTGGGAGTTCATACTTATCTCGAATACTGCTGTAGACTTTTTCAGAAACGCAGATTCCGCAGGCCTCCGCCAGCGGAGCTACCCTTGAAGCGATAGCCACGGCCTCTCCGGTTACCTCGCCATCCCGTTCCGTGACGTCCCCGACATGTATTCCTATTCTAACATAGATGTCCTTGTTGCTGGGGGCCTCGCGATTGTACTCTCTTAGCAACCGTTGAATCTCGACTGCACATCGGGTCGCGTCCAATGCGCTTTCGAAAAGGAGGAGAGACTCCTGCGACTCTAGTTTAGTCTCCCGAGTCTTGACTCCGACCCCTGTCAGCCATCCCTTGAGACCTGTCTCTTCGCCAGTGGCAAGATTGCCCCCGACGTCTCTGCCTCCGTGAGCAGACAGGGCTCGGCGAATGATTGACCTTTGCTTGTCAAGGAGATGCTTCGCCA
>JAPCJK010000091.1 GCA_027886975.1 Nitrososphaerota archaeon | reverse complement strand
GCCATATGGAATGCTGAACTGGTAGTAATTGTACTGGCTGGCGTTAACTGTAATCGGCCCGTTCACGATGTCTTCCGTGGCGGGGCACGAAACTCCAGGGCTGAAGCAACCGGTCTGTGAACCTAAGAGGAACCCCAGCAGGACTACGATACCGGCCACCAGGACCAACGTCGCGGCAATCACCAAGGCCAGTGTCTGCCTCCTCATTACTCAGACCCGAGTCCTAACCGGTTGAGTTGCTTATGAGCCTACCCCGAGCGTCGAGGACCACCTCTTTAGTTGCTGAGGACAATCACGAGGTAGATTTCATTCTGCACTTTGTAAGTGCATCCGTTTTCGATGGCGACCTGAGTGATGTTGACATTCCGACCGTTGATCTCCGTCACCGAACACCCCGTGAAGATTATCGCCGGGCCCGTTCCGAGAAAATACCCATACTGGGTGTAAGCGGTGTCAATCAACCCGTTCCAGTGACCGGGTGCTGACTGTTCGATGTAGCTTGCGAACGCGCCCGGGGCGAAACCGGACGGATAGAGGATTTCCTCAGTGTATGCTTTCCCAGTTCCGTTGAAGAAGGCCGCGGCCTGCCCGTCGAACCCATAATCTGAGATTGCATAGTTCGAAACATCGGTCAAGAATCTGGTATGGGCGAATGCGTCAACAGTCTGGTTCTCCACGAGCTGGATCCCGCCGCGATGGGAGTTCACCGTGCCGACGAACGAATTCATCCAAATGGGGTTTGGGCCTGAACCCGGGTATTGGGCCGAGAAAGACTCCCTGAACAGGAAATTGGTTTGGTTGAGGGACAAAACCGACTCGGTCGAGGTGGCTCCTCCGACCACCCACGAGAGAGGGTAGGTGGATTCGATGGCCAAGCCCAGACGGGGCTCCAACGAGAGTTTGACCTGGCAGATGTCCTTTGGTGCGAGTATGGTTCCGCACGAGTAAGAAGGCAGGCCTTGCCAGACAACACCAGCATGGGTTATGTTGGTCCCGTATTCGGGAAAGTCTAGGAAAGCGATCGCTGAGAGGACATTCAGGCTCCCGATGTTCCTTATCGTCGCAGTGAACTGGACGGACCCGTTCGACCCGGGCACCGGCGGGAAGCTGTTGATTTCTATCACATTCTCGGGATTGTATGTCGCCTGACCATTGAAGGGGCCTTCAACGTAGGCGACGTGTGTGCCTTTGAAGAACACGAGGATCGACTCGCTTCCAAGGTCCACGAAGGATGGATTTGCAAAGGGCCCCTGACCGAAACCGGTAAGGAGGTAAACCGGGGACGTCTGGCCCGACACACTCACTACTGTGTCTGCCGAATTAACTTTAGGAACAGCAAGGCTGTCCGTCAATGGGACGACTGGCGCCACCAAAAGGACAACTCCAACCGCCGCCATAACCAGCCACAGATGTAGCCTCGTTGGTTTCCTCAAGCTTGGAGAAGAACCTCCGCATAGAATTTCGAGCTCGATACTTACGGGTAGCTACCGTTACCTCGTCTCAGCCACGCCTTCGACGTGAGACAAGATAAACGCCGATTCCTGCGACGCCGCCCGCAATAACGACAACGAGTAAAACGAGAGGAATCAGTGAGAGACCGTTCCCTTGAGGTTGTATAGGCTGCTGAAGTGAGGGCGCTTTGAACAAGGCAACAGTACCGCCCGACGCCGCGGCCAAGTACAGTCCGTCGGCCGAAGTGTCAACAGCATTAATCGGTAATGATGAAAGAGTAAAAGGTGAAGGGCTAAGATTGAACATTAGCACTCCGCTCCGGTCGAATAACTCTACTCTTCCCTCGGAATCACCTAGGACCACATAGTTTCCCGCCCAAGGCATTGCCACATTCTGAGCCAAATAGGAAATTGAAGGACTCTGAGGCACTGAGACTACTTGTACTTGGGCCTTGGCGATTAGGAAGCTCTTCGAGATAGATCCGGCAGAGTCAAGGTATCTCACCATGCCATCCGACGTCGAGACTACAACGAGACTGGCATCATAGGATAGGGCGACGGCCACGACAGGGTTATCGAATGTCGCGTTCCATCTCGACATCCCAGCTGACGTAAGCATGCTCAAGCGGGTATCTGCGCTTGAAACGACGACAGATTTGGTGTCAGGAGACATCCAAGCCCGCACCTCTTCAACACCATGCTCAAAGTGCAAGGACCAAACTAGGTTCTTTGTCTGGTTAAACCCATCAAACAGTCTGACCGCGGTGTCGCTCGATGACAGGATTAGCGAAGCAGTCGGCGAGACCGAAAGAGTGTATCCTCCTGCGCCTATCTTGTCGAACCTTGCGACCAGCTGGCCGTCCCGAGAATAGACGTCCTTGATTGCAATGACGTAGCTTCCGTCGAAAGAGAGACCAGTGTTGACAACGCGCTGACTCATGGCCGAGGCGGAAGCCAGGGGATGAAACGACCGAACCAAAACTCCGTCGCTACTTCGGAAGAGGAGCGCCGACCCGTTGTCAAGGCCTACTAGGACGAGGCTTCCGTTGCCCGAAATCTTCACTGAGTCGACGGTAACGCCTACTTCATTTGTCCAAACCCGTTGCACTAGTTCCGCTTGCAGGTTCTGAGCAAAGACTACCGGAGACGAAACCATAGATAACATGGCGATTCCGCAGAGGATTGACACAGCCGCCAATCTTTCGGCCGGCCTGTTCAAGAGTGACGATTCTCCTGTCTCGTTATTTACACATTGCAATGGAATCGTCCCCAAAAGAAGCTCCGTTAGGCGCTCGATTTGAGACTGCGCCGCCCCTCTCGGTCAGCTAGCTGGTAGACGAACGGCTTGGTCGCAACGTTCCGTCTGACAAGGCCCAGGTCGAACAGCTCTTTCATCACCCGCGCCGTGTGCTCGCGCGACTCGCTCATCTTTCAATTCCAAGCCAAGGGTGAGACGGTACATCTTGATGAAATTGACGAGACCGAGTCAACCCTTATATCTATGGTTCCATAGAACCATACATGTATGCAAGACCGGACATCGGTGCAGCTCGACAGGGACACGAAGGACCTCTTGGACAGGGTCAAGCACGAAAGGAGAGCCAAGTCATACGCGGAGGCGATACGTCTGTTGGCACGGGACGCCATGAGGCTCCGCTCGAGTGAGGCGGGAAGCCTGCCTAAACTGAAGCCCTTCAGGAGGGACCAGCTTGACCGTTTTGATTGACAGCTGGGCGTGGATAGAATACTGGAAGGGCGGAAAGTTCGCCCAGGAAGCCGCATTTTACGTCGACGGCGATGAAGAGTCGGTGGTCTCGACCATAAATCTGGCCGAGGTCTACTTGTGGGTAGCACGGTCCTACGGCGAAGCCATGGCAGGCGAAAAGGTGGCAACCATGGAGAAGCGGTGCCACGTGGTCCCAGTCGAAAGAGACATCGCAATCGAAGCCGCCAAAATCAAGGGAAAGGAGAAGCTCGGATTAGCTGACAGTTTGATCCTGGCCACCGCAAGGCAGGTTGGCGGAAGGGTCGTCACCGGCGATTCAGATATGAAGGGCCTCAGAGGTGTGGACTTTCTGGCAGGCCGCGCCTAGGGTTATTGGTCCTCATTACAAGTTCTCCCCCCGCTAACTGCTCGATTCCAGCGTGTGTCGCCCTCCATCGGTGATCTGATACACAAAAGGCTTGGTCCCGACGTTCCTTCTCACTCTGCTCTCACTGGCGACGAGGTCCTCAGGGGCCTTACGAATTCACCTTCAACCAAACTTTGAAGAACGAATTCAGACGATTCCGGATACCAAGCAATCGTAAATATCATGTAATAATCCATTTGAATCAATTGAAAACTGAGCGTGCGCGACTAGGCTGGTACGCGTTCACTGCTGTTGGGTTCGCTGTGCTCGTGCTTCTCGTGGCGTCGGTGGTAGGCCCCCAAGTACTGTCTGGGCTGGCTCCGAAGTACAAAGTCGTGTTCTTCCAGACGCCAACCTGCGGCGATTATGATGAGTACGCTCTCCCATGGGCCGTCACGCTCGGCAGCACCACCATCCAAAAAGGGGGTGCAACCCTTCCGTACGACGGGAACCGCGAACTCCACGGCATAACCGACTCGAATGATCCCCTACTCAATCAGACCATCATCGTATTTTCGGTTCCGAATGGGAATTACAATTACAAGTTGATGCCCTGGAGAGACTTCTTAGACCCAGACTACTTTCCTCAGGGGATCGTAAACGGGACCATCCATGTCGACGGGAGCAGCGTCTTGGTAAACGTGACCGTAGCGAATCCAGGACAATGCGGTTTCTAGCAACGGTAAAGAAACTCTCCAACACCATCAAAACCGTCAGGCCAAATCCGGCCGACCTCGGGAGCCTATTCACGAATCCTAATGGAGGAGGTTATCTGGACAGTTATCCTGCCCACAGGGTAATACGCGAAGCTGATGCAGAAGACAAGTTGGTTCGAACCCGTGAAGGTGCGAGCGTCAAGCTTTCCCTGGGTGACATTCGATAGGAGGGGCGAGATTCCCGCAATCGGGCAAAACCAATTGCCGCTGAGGTCGTACGAATTGAACTGAGCGGAATTGAGGAGGTACACGTCTACGGGGACGCTGGAGGTGAACGATCCCGCTAGCTGGGATGGGTGCGTCGAATTGAACGGGATTTCGATGAAATCATTTGAATTGAAGGGGAAGATGCTCCCTGAGGTAATGATGGCACCACCTTGAGTCAAAACGGGAGGAACCACGGTCAACCCGGCTATCATCAAGACCGCCAGGAATACGGCCACCCATTTCGCTCGAGGATCGCGTCCCTCTAACTTCCGCTGTCCTCGCTTACTCTGCGCTTGATAGACTTCGCCGATGATGACCGCAACCAGCATTGCCGTCGCGAGCCAGAAAATGAAATCCGCCAGAAGGTATGAAGGGTTGGTGAAGACGCAGCCACTAGTCGCGGTCGTGCTGTCGCACTCACGGAAAGCGACGTTGGGGTCGATGGGACCAATACCCACTACTGGTGATCTGAACCCGTCGGTCGAACGGACGCCGAGTAGAGGGAACATGAGCACCGCAGCGGGGATCGCACCTCTGATCATCTTCCCCAGGTTGACATAGCCCAGAAGCCTCCCATTTTCCGGCACTGTGTATAGAATGCACCCGACCAGCGGGGCCCACACGGCGAAGTTCTCCGCAATTGCCAGAGGGTAATCCTGACCCGGGTGGGGTTGCTGCCCGCATATGCTTTGTACGAGCCCTGACGTGACGTTGGTATACGACGTACAGGTGGTCGTGTAGGACACAGTGGCGCTGCCGACAGGGAAACCACTCCCCCCGATGACCCAAGCCAAGGCCAAGACAACCAGAGTTGCTACCACGAAAGGAGTGACTGCCCTCAGATTACGCAAATGGTAAAGAGAGATCACGACTGCCGCTACGTAGGCGATGGCGACTAGGAAGGAGCCTCCGAGCGAATAAGGATCCTCGGCTAAGACGAAGAAATCAATGAAAAGGACAGCGACAACTAGAGTAATGGCGAATTCGGTCTGAGGAGGACTCGCCTTCCCGCTTCCCCTCGACCCCATCTCGAGCATGACCAGCTAATCCAATGTGGTTGAATCCTGTATAGGCATACCGGAGATCTGACTTCGAGTGAAAGGTTCCTCTAAGCGCCCGATTCCAATTTGCGTCGCCCTTCATCTGTGATCTGGTAGACGAACGGCTTGGTGGCGACTCCGAACTGATTCGAGACTAAGGGAGTGGAGGCGTTAGACCCGCCCAATTGTAGAAGAGCAGGAGGCCGAAGAGGAACAGAAGCGCGAATAGGGATGCAGCCAGCGAGTAGAGAGTTTCTTTGGGTCCCCATGCTCTGACTAAAGGAAAGAGGGTCAGGCCAGTCGCGACTACAATTACTGTTATGAGGACCAAATAGACCAAGCAATTCCCCCCACGGCGGAGTGGCCGGCCCGACTGAAAAGGCTGGTCAGCGCAAGTACGAATCACACATCCCGCGTGTTTACTCGGGAATCGACTCAGTTCTCTTTCATTGATACGATAACTTTTGATGCCCCAGGAGCGGGTAGAGAGTGAGGTGTCATCTTGATCGACTGGGGTTCTAGGCGAGACCAGATGATAATGTTCGGAGCCGGCTGCATTGTCCTCGGGACCATCCTTGCTTACGATTATGCTTTCGTGGGAATCCCTGTGAGGTTTCTTCCTCCTCTTCCGCCCAATCCTCTTGCCGGCCTCACCATAGGCATCATTGGTTTGTCGGTTGGCCTGGTGTCCATCTACTACGGTCTCAAGCAGGAAATCGCCAATGATGGGACGGTCTCGCAGGCCCCTATCGATTCTTGGGGACGTGACAACCCCGTCCCTTGGGGACCCGAAGAGGAAATACATGGGAATCAGGTCAAAGTTACCGTGGAACAGAACGGGCCCTATGAGACCCGCCCCTTTGGCTCTGCTTGGTACAAACTCGGAGAGGAAATCAGCCTTACGGCCATCCCTGAGGCCAATCATCCCTTCAAGAATTGGACATGCGACACTAACCTAATCGAAATCAGGAACCCCTTTAGCGCTTCAACAGACGCGATAGTCAAAGGTCCCGGCATAATCACGGCGAACTTCGGCTGAATTCATCTGATACACGAACGGCTTGGTCGCTCCTTCGCCGGGAAAACCTAATCCTGCGTTGGGTGGGTATCTTCGTAGTGGCGGGTTCAGGTTCTTGACCGTGCGGGGAGGTCTTGTACCACCTTAATATCGAAGGTTCCTAAGTTGTATTCGAATGGGATGACCATTGAAGGTCGTTGAGAGCCAGGGAATCGGGAAGAGCTTCTCGAAAGTTGTGGCACTCGACGGGCTCTCGTTTGAGGTCGAGAGCGGGGCAATCACAGGCCTGATAGGCCCAAACGGGGCCGGGAAGACCACGGCAATCAAGATCATACTCGGCCTGCTGAGACCAGACGAAGGTTCTGTCCAAGTTTTCGGCGAGCGCCCCTGGGGGAACCCCCG
>JAPCJK010000090.1 GCA_027886975.1 Nitrososphaerota archaeon | reverse complement strand
CTGCACGGGGAGCAGCGGCGTCCTACACCTGGTGAGCGGGTCAGGGATTCCCGTCGTAGCGACGAACCTGCCCGAACTCCGAGAGTCCCACGACAAGGGAGCAGGAATGATCCTCTGCAAAGATGCCAATGAGATGGTACGTGCCATCGAGGGCCTCCTTTCGAACCCTAAACGGTGGTTGGAGCTGTCTGAGAAAAGCAGAAGGTTCGGGGACAGTCGCAGCTGGTCGCTCGTCTCCGACGAGTTCTACAGCTTGATAACAGCCAAGTAGTTGTATGATTAGAGAAAGGAGGACGCTGTACGTCGTCGGATTCCTTGCTGCTCTTGCGCTTGGTGCATCAATCGCAGCCTACAACCTCTACGTAGCCTTCGGCTTTGGGGCTATTCCGCCCGGCAGGATGTCGCCGCTCTCCTTCATTGGGCTCAAGGATCTCCAGAGAGGCCAGTTCTCGAGCGTCGCAATCAAGCCCCAAGCAATGCTCGCCTACGTCTTCCAGGGAGCCGGTTTGAGCGATTTTGTCTCCCTGGAGCTCGCGGCCATTGCGTTCTTCGCTGCGATTCCGGTCGTCGGGGGCCTGTTCGCCCGCCTGGCGACCAAGAGCCTCCTTGTCGGGGCGGCTGCCTCCGTCTTGCTCTCCATCCTCCCGTTCGGCTACATCTCCGCCATCGGTGGGGATTACTCTTTCATATCGGCGATTGCCCTCACTTTCGCGACGCTCTGCCCTGCGCTCCTGTTCCTCAGGGTGGGAGGGATCCACTGGCTCGGTCTTTCGGTTGGGCTGGCCCTTCTAGCAGGAGTGTCTGCGCTCTCCGCATCTCTAATGCTGCTCGTGACGTGCATGGCCTGGGCAGTGCTGTCTCTCCTTTCGGGGCAAAGTTTTGTCAAGGCACGAGTAACGCTTCCTGGGTTCGCGGCGGTTGCCCCCAACCTTATCATTACCTCGGGAGGCTTTGAGGAGACGTCGAGGCAGCTCTCCTTGGCATCAGCCCTCCCTCAATACGCGGGACTGCTCGGCCTCGTCGGATTCGCGGGACTCGTCGGCTCCGTCGCGCTTGCCAAGAAGGAGAGGTGGGACTCAGTCCCACTCTTGGCATTCGTCGGGTCCGGCCTGGTCCTTCTTCCTCTGTTCGGATGGGAGGCCTTGCTGTTGGTAGCTCCCTCGGCAGCGCTGTTGGTGGCTCAGCCCCTCACAGAGGCGAGGAGATTAGCAACAGTGACCAAGGGGGGTTCCCCTGTCGGAGCCGAGCACGTGGTGGAGTTAGACCTGGCGAGGGTGATCGCTGTTGCTGTTGCGCTGTTGACTTTGAGTTCTCCATTCGTGTTGGGCCTAGGCCCAGGTTTACCGATTCAGGGGAAGAATTATCTCGGCCCTGAGGAACTAAATGCACTTCATCAGATACAGTCTCTTAGCCCTTCTGAGTTTGGGGACGGCTTGGTCGCGGCCCCCTCGAGCATCGCTCCCTGGCTTCGGGCAGAATCAGGGGTGAACACCCTGCTTCCATTGACCGCGTATCAATCGGACGAGTTTGACGCGATAACCTCTACGTCGTTCAGAATCAAAAGCTCCTACTTGATGGCGGACGACTGGACGCCACTGAGCTTTGTCAGGAGCCCCCTCGTTTACGCGTTCGACGGATTGGTCTACGCCCCTGTACTGCACCTGGACGACGGCCAAAACAGGGTGAATCTCACCTATGGGAAGGCGGCCCTGAGCCAGTACATGGCCAAAATGTTCCTATTCGGACACAAGTTCGCCCAGAATTCTGACAACATATCACTGACGCTTCAGCTGGCAAATCTGGCCTACAATGCGACCAAAGTGGTCTCGCTTTCCAAGGATTCTCCAGTCTTATCGATCTCGTATGCGGTCACCCCAAACCAGGGGGACACCCTCCTCTCTCTGACGCTCCCAGTTTTCATCGAGGGAGAACAGCAGATTCGGAGCACGTTGACGGGTAACACTATCCACTTGACAACGAGCGGTTCCAACCTGAGCCTCTCCTTCCCCGGTGGGTCGCCGCCGAAGCTGGTTCACGGGCTACAGGACTACGTCTCGTCCACCTTCGACGCAAACGGAGGCTCAATCAGTGCCAGTGTAACAGTCACGGTGGAGAGCGCGAAGAACTCCGGTCAAGGGGAGCTCAGCGCCTCTCTTTTGGAAGATGTGGCGAAATATGGAATTTCAAGCCTCCTCACCTTCACTCCTCCGCCGGGGCTGAATTTCCTCTCGAAATCTGTTGTTCGACCAGTTCCATCCATCGACATCAAGGACGCTTTCAACCAGGTTCTCCTCACGAGCGGACATACGAATTTCACCGAGGCCCCGAGCTACGCCACCGTACTTTCACAAAACATCACGGACGCCTGTGATGCCTCATTTACTTACAAGACCGCGGGACTGACCATACAGAAGAGCATAAGCAAATCTGGCGACGCGCTCTCCCTCGCGTATCAAGTCTCGCCGTGGAAAGCAAATACGACTATTCGAAGCATGAACGTGACTCTTTGGATTCCCCAAGATAGCACGGTTGTAAATTATCACTCGAACTCCAGCTCCACCATCTTGATGCTTGACAGCGGGACGGTAGGCCTTAGCTCGACGCGAGGACATCTTCTGAGCACCGAAATCGGTCCTGACCAAGTTTACGGCCAGAACAGAGTGCTGTTTCGATTCTCTCTGAATGGCTCTGGGGACAGTGTAGGGATTCTGATCAAGTTCGGCGGGGCGCTGACCTGCCAACAAACACTAAGCTCAAGACCCCTAATGAATGGGTCCGATGAGCTCGTTCTCAGTGTGAACCATGGGCTCTTCGACCAAGTTTACTCTAACGAAACCTTCACGGTCTATAGGTTAGCGCAAGGAAACCACAATGCGGCGCCTTGACGGGATTGACCTTCTCTTCGCTGCCCTTGTGATATCAGTGAGCTTTGCGCCGCTCATGTCAGTCCCGGGCTGGCAGGGGTATGGGCCCTTTGGGGAATATGCTTGCAACTGCGGGCAGTACTTCGTCAGGTTTAGCGACCCCACAACTGGTACTGACAGACCTCACGTCTTCGCTTCTTACAATGGGTTGTTAGTGGACGTCATCCAGGTCAGTGACCAAGCAAGCAGCGTGGACGGACTCAACCTGTACTCCAACTTCACAGCACGGCCGAGAATCGATGGCGGTGGCCTCGAAGTGAGTTACTCATCGCACAGTCTGAACTTCACCAAGCACGTCAGTGTGAGCAATGAAGCTGTGAAGGTGAGTTACACATTTGGAAAGAACGTGACAGCGCTGTTTACCCTCTGGAGGTGGTACTATGCGAGCATCGGGCACTTCGACAGGCCGTTGACCAGAGAGATTAGCACCGCAGGTGACATCAACTTCACGTTCTTCGACCAGGGAGCGCTGTTCAACGCCTCGGTCTCAGCCAGCCCAAGGCCGGTCCAGGCTAGGATTTCCGGGATTGAAGGAGCAGGGCTGAACAAGATTGCGCTGGCGTTCAACGGGACCAAGATTGACATGACCATGACCCTCGATGCGGTGAAACCCGTAGCAGGGGTCGGGGTCCTTGATGTCGGCTCCACTTACTATGCATATCCAATCATCGGAGTAGGCCTGTCGGCAACCTATCTGGTCATAAGAAGAAAACTTGGTGGCAGGAACAAGTGAGGGCCGTCGTACCAGTAATCATTGGTCTGAGCATCAGACTCGCCCTTGCACCTTTCTTCATGCACGCGTGGGACATGACCACAATAACGCTAGCTACGAACCAATTTCTTTCTGCGATGAACCCCTACACATATTTCGCGCAACAATCGACTCAGCTCGCCCAGACTTCGGGACTCCCCCTTCCGTATTACGGGTTCGCATACCTTGCCACTACCCTCGTGATTTACGCTCCATTCTACGCTCTCTACACGGCGCTCGGCTTCGCCCCCATTCCACTCATCGGATGGCAGGGGCAGCCGGGGCAGACTCTGGGGTTGGTGTATCCGGACGCTTTCTACATGCTGTTCCTTTTGAAGCTCCCAGTAATCGCGGCCGACACAATCGCGATTTACCTGTTGTATCGCAAAAATGGGAGGGCAGGCTGGACCTACGCCCTCAGCCCGTATGTGATAGTCATAACATGTCTCTGGGGAAACTTCGACCCACTCGTGGGAGTGCTTCTTTTCGTGTCATATCTTGCCTTTGACAAGAGCAAGTTAGGGTCGGGTTTTGCATTCGGCCTCAGCATGATGAAAATCTACACGATTGTTGCGGCTCCTGCCTTTCTCATATCCATTGGGAGGAAACCGAGGGAGTTGCTTGCCTTTCTTGGAGGGGCTGTCGTCGCAAACGCACCCAGCATTTACTACATCTACTCAAACCCTTCAAGCTTCCTCTCGGTGTTCGTCTTCCAAGCTTCGAGGCCAACATCAGGCCTGAACATCTATCACTCACTCCTAGCAGTAAGGAGCATTTCCTGGGAGCTGTCTCTTGCACCAATCATCTCTGGCATCTTTGCAGTCGCAGCTGGGATCGCCGTCTTCATGGTTTGGAGGTTCAAACTCGAGCTCAAGGAGTCGATTATCCTGCTGCTGCTAGTATATCTTGTGTTCGCGCCCGTGGCCAACGAACAGCTCCTAGCCGCTTTAGTCCCCCTTGGCCTTATTTCTCGGAACTTTAGCCACAAGTTGACAATATTCCCTCTCGTTTTCATTGCTTTCAACGGGCTCTACCTCTACTTCGCCACTCCGATCTTCTTTGGCAGTTCCTCGTTATTGGCGACTTTCGTGGCTGTCAACGGATGGTGGACATCAATCATTGGGCCGTACGCTACTCAGGCCCAATACGCGATAGGGGCCGCCATGGGCGTTGCTTGTCTGCTTCTCGCGAGATCGACCTTTGAGGGCCCCTTCAAGATTAGATGGAGCCTCACGCGATTGGAGCCCGCTCCCAAGGCACCGTTGAGGGGAAGGTAGGCTCGGCGGCGGTCAGGTTCAGTCTGAAGACTTACGTCAATCCATGGCTCCTCACGGTGGCTCTGGTGCTGGGATTGGCGCTTCTTACTAGGCTCTATGACCTCGGCTCTTTCCCCTATTTCCCGGAGGCTTCGCCCTGGCTCGGGGCCAAAGGCAACTATGCGGGGCTTTTTATTGACGAGGCGGTCTACGCTCAGATTGCTAATTCATTTCCAAGTGTGCTCTCGGCCTATCAACCTCCGCTCCAGATAGCGGCGGTGAAGGCTTCATTGCTGCTCTTCGGGAACGACGCTTTGGCCTCGCGCCTCCCCAGCGCACTCGCCTCTTCGTTGACGGCAGTGCTTGTCTTTCTCGCTGCGAAGGAGCTCTTCAACAGCAAGGCGGCTGCGCTTGTCGCTGGCCTCTACTACGTAGCCATGGTTCCGGCCCTGATTTATGGGAGGATGCTCTTCCTGGAGAACTTCGCCGGGCTCTTCGTCGCTGCGACGATTCTCAGCATAGCCAAGTTTGAAAACGGGGCGGGATTGCGATGGCTCTACCTCGCCGCCTTCGCCTCGGCCATTGCGGCGCTGGGCAAGATCAACGGCCTCTTTGTGCCTGCTTTCTTCACCCTTTGGGCCCTCTCAAGACAGGAAAGAAGGGAGAAACTATTACCACTTCTTGTGGCTTGGATTCCTGCTTTAGCCGGACTGTTTGGACTTCTGGCGCTGAGTGGTTCGCTGCAGGGGCTCCTTAGTCAGTGGAATTTGGGTTTCGTAGGCAGGGAACTCTCTTTTCAATATCTCGCTATCCAGTCTATGCCCTCCGGAAATGTTCTTGTGGCTGGCGGATACTTCAAACTGGAGTTCTGGTTCCTGTATGGATACGCCTGTCTTGCTGCGCTTCTGGTATTGGGTTCAAGGGCAGGCAGGCTTCTGGTAGAAGTGCTGCTCTCTTTCCTCATCGTAATGCTTTCGGTGTGGGGATTGGGATCCTACTACCCGATCATGATCTATCCAGTAATTGCCCTCGCGGCAGGAGGGGGTTCGAGGTTCATCGCAAAGCTTGGAACTCCCGGTGCTCTTGCGTTCTTCACGGGATTCTACGTCCCACTCGTCGCGACCTATGTCGCCTCCTCCTCCCTGCCCACCTTCGCGGTCGATTACTCGCTCTTCTTCCTTAAGGCCTCGCTTTTCGCGTTCCCCTTCTTGGCGTGGCTCGTAATCGGGACAATTTCAAGCGGCGTCCAAAGGTCGCGGGTTCCTTTCGCTCCAATCATTCTTGTCTCCTTCTTTGTCCTCCTGGTTCTAGGGACTACCGTTCTTTATCCCCAGTACTTCCTAGGAAGAGCGCCCTGAGAACATGCCTTTATCCGCCCATATGTCAACACAGGGTATGCTTTGGCTCGTTGAACACTCTTCTAAGCTTCAGCATTTCTCTCGGGCACGTTTGCTGGCCGCGTTTTCTACGTCAATTCCCTTGCTGACCGTCCCGCTGGTCTTCAGAGTTGCCGTCCCTCATGCCAGATATTTCCCTGAAAATCAGCCTTCCTTCCGCACATGTTCAACAGTTTGATACGCGTGTCCACGAGGGGATAACGAACGCAAGAGAATAGCGAACGAAAAGTGGTGGTGGCCATTCCGGCCTACAACCAAGAGAAACGCATAGGCGCGGTCGTTATTGGCTCGCAGAAACTTGCCTCAAAGGTGTTGGTGTGCGATGATGGATCCACCGACATGACAGGTGAAATTGCGGAGAGACTCGGCGCTGTACTAATACGGCATCGAACCAACCTTGGTAAGGGCGTGGCCATCAGGGACCTTTTCAACATGGCCAAGTTTTTGGGGGCTGAGGTAATAGTCACCATTGACAGCGACGGCCAGCACGACCCCCGACAGATACCATTGCTGGTTAAGCCGATTCTAGAGGGTACTGCCGACATAGTAAATGGGTCACGATTCCTGAAGGAAAACCGAATTCCAAACCACAGAAGGTTTGGCGGCGCTGTGTTAAACGACCTCAGTAATATCGCATCCCACTCTAACTTGACAGACTCCACGAGTGGGTTCAGAGCGTATTCTAGGACGGCCATCGAACGAATTGAGGTGATCGATCATGGGATGGGAGTGGATACCCAGGTGTTGAACGAAGCGTATAAACACGCGTTACGGGTAGTAGAAGTGCCAATCGACGTCAAATATGCAGACGATTCATCCACGTATCACCCAGCCAAGGTCGGGACATATGTCATTCTCTCGATAATTCGAACCGCGGCTGAAAGGAGCCCATTGCTCTATCTAGGCCTCCCGGGAATTATCTCGGTCGTGATCGGGATAATTATTTCACTGAACT
>JAPCJK010000009.1 GCA_027886975.1 Nitrososphaerota archaeon | reverse complement strand
GATTGGTAATCAGGAGGTATGCGCCGACGTCCTGAAGGACCAGTGCCAGTCCCAAGGTCACCAGTATTCCGCTGATCAGTATGTCTGATGAATTCCGAAGGATTCGTCTGATCAGCGACACTTCGACCGCCGCGCCCAACGAAGCGAAGATCACGAGGAGGATGGCAAGGGTAAGGACAAGGTCGAGGGGACCGTGGAAAGGCGCGTACGAATAGACGGCAAATGTCACGACGGCGCCCAGCATGATGAAGTTCCCATGAGCCAGATTCAGAACATTCATGACAGAGAAAATCAGCGAGATGCCGAGCGCCGCCAGGGCATAGATCCCTCCCAGTAAAAGGCCATCAATGAGGAGTGGCCCTACTGTTCCGAAGTCGACCAAGAGGGAAGCCTAAGGATAGGCGTAGGTCATGTTCGACAGGCTGGCTGGAAACACCGTCTGGATGCGGTTGTTCTGCCACTGCACGGGGACCAGACCAATCGTCCCGTAGCCCTGGGGTTGGACGTTCAATTGCCCTGATACAGTGGCGATGTTCAGAGCATGAAGCGCCGTATTGAGATTCGCCCTGGTCGGGTTGTCCGTCGCAGCCACTGCCGCCTTGATCATTTGGAAGATGACCATCCTGAGCTCCACATTCTGGAACTGATACCACCCGGACTGCGCGCTCCCATATGCAGTCTGCAACAGCTGGCTGAATGTTGACTCGTCTGAGAAGCCTCCGCCGTTCTTGCTTAGGTACGTAGGCGTCCAGAAGACATCGGAGGTGACATGGTTCACGCTCGCTGATCCTCCGGCAAGGAACGAAAAGGCAGAACCCCATTCGATGGTATGCCACTGCTTGGGCTGGAGACCAGCCTGTGCCGCGGCCTTCATCCATAGCGCCGCAACCGGTCCGAATGTTGCCAAGTAGATTATGTCAGGATTGGCTGCCTTCAGGGCGGGGATTATCGCCGAGAAACCTGCAACCGGGTCAGTGAAAGAAGGTTGAATCTTGTTCTGGTACACAACTTGCAAGCCCGCCTGTGGGGCGAGTTGGAGCGAGCTGCTGTAGTCGTCGACCGCCCAGGTGATGTCCCATCCGACTAGTGCTATTGTCTTGGGAGCGGTGCTTGGACTGCTTGCGATCTGCGACTTCAGCATTGAGAAGTACTGTCCACTCCAGCCTGTCGTGTAGTCAGCGGCCCAGTAGGGGACCATCGACGTTACTGCCCAGTCATGGGGGTTGCTCGCCACCCACATGCTTGCGGTTGAAGCTTCAGCCATAATGATTGGGACCTTGTCGGCCTGCGCGACCTGAGGTATGAGGTCCTTTCCGATGTCAGCGCTGTAAGGACTGACTAGGACTGTGACATTATCCTGCACGGCCAGTTTTTGATACTGACTGACTGCCAGGTCGTGTTGACTCTGATCATCGTACCAGACAATCGACACATTATGACCGACGCCCCTCGAGTCCTTCAATCCCCCATTAGTATTCACCCAGTTCTGCCAGGCCGTGTTGAACTTCGTGTAGTTGCCGTCCAGAGAAGCGAAGGTCCCTGATTGCGACAGAGTCATCCCGATCTTTATCGTCGAGCCCGGCCCTGCTGGGGCTTCGGGTCTGAGGTAGAGGTACGCTCCGACTCCGCCTACGACGACGAGGACTATGACGACTATCACAATCCCGATTCGAGAAATTGCGTGCCGGTTCCTACCCGGGTAGGTAACCATCGCAAAGGCGTGACGGATTTCCTTATTTATACATTAACTTCCGCAACCGGCTGAAGTAGGCCCCAAGTCAGTCAGTGGGACATCTCTGTCATCAACGGGCCCGGCTGGTCTCTCATCATCTCGAGGGTGGCGCAGTGAAGTCCAGCAATCGCGAATTTCTGGCTCTCTGAAAAATCGACTTGGATGACATCCACACCTCTCTTTTCGAGTTCTTTGGTCGTCCGAGGCGAGCCCTTGTTCATTATGACCTTGCCAGCCTGAAGCGTGACGCCGTTCACGGCGAGGTCCCAGTACTCCTTCTGAGGCACTTCCACGATATCGAACTTCATCCTCTTGAGATATCTTACAAATGAATAGTTGACGAGTGCCGGATAGAGTGCGACGACGCCCAGGTCAGCTGCCATCAGAAACATGTCGGCATGGGACGTCCCGATGTTCCCCTCGCCTATGTCGTTCATCCAGCCTGGGCTGTGCGTGACGATGAATTCAACCCCCAGCCTCTTCAGCACGAAATCAATCTGCTCCAGTCCCTCCTCGTTACAGACCACCGATTCGTTGAAGACGAAATGCGTGCTGTCGAGCCATCTCCCCGCCCCCGGTTCGCCGATTCCTTTGCCGTGGATTGTCAAATAGATTGGAACTCCCAGGGCCGTAAGCGTCTTCGTCCACACAACCTCCCTTCCTCTCTGCCAAGACCCAAGCCCCATCCTGTGGATGATGGCTCCGCCTCTTACGACCAGACCTCCCCCAGCTAGCGTGACCATGTTCTTCAGGTAGCCGTAGGGCCCTATGGCAGGAAGCGGAGGCTCGACGTAGTTCACCCTGACTCCATTATCCTTCAAGATTTGGTAGTAGTCATCGAACTGCCCCTGAAGCTTTGGCAGGTTTGCCCTCCCCCGAGAAGAAGAGTAGTAGTACTGCCACTCCTTCTCGTACTCCTTCCTGGTTTCGTTTTCGGTTGGCCTCGAGACGAGGACTTCTTTGAGCTTCCCCAATCCTTCGGCGCCCCACTTCTTGCCCCAGATCTTCTCAACCTCGTCGTAGAAGTCAGTCTCGTGCAGCATCCAGTTCTTCGTCGGCTTTCCGCTTTCGAACCATTTGTTCCGTTTGAGAGTCTTCCATTCATCGTAACCCTTCGCCGGGTAAGGCGAACTGTATGTCAGATTATACTCCTCGCCCTCAGAATCGATTACCCGGAAAGGGACCTTCTTCCTAGGCAAACGGCCCGTAGAATTTTTTCACCTCCTAAAAGAATTACGTCACTTGTTCACATCGAGAATTCGTATATATTGTGTGGGCGGGATGCCGAAACCGAGTCTCGGTGGAAACGCGAGTCGCAAACCTCGACGGCCGAACGATCGTCGAGACTGCGATTCAGGACTTCAAGACAGCCCTTCGAGGACCCTTGCTCCGACCGGGGACTCCAGAATATGAGGATGCGCGCAGGATTTGGAACGCAAACATCGAGAAGCATCCTGCCCTAATCGCGAAATGCACGGGCATCGCTGACATCGTCCACGCAGTCAACTTCGCCAGGGACAATGACCTTCTTGTTTCCATCAAGGGAGGAGGCCACAGCATCCCAGGCCTTGGACTCTGTGACGGTGGTCTGACAATCGACCTGAGCAACCTAAAGGGAGTGAGGGTAGACCCTACAGGGAAGACAGCGCGCGCAGGCACGGGGGTGACCTGGGGCGAGTACGATCACGAGACGCAGTTCTACGGTCTAGCATCGACAGGTGGGGAGATTTCCACGACAGGGATCTCTGGCCTCACGCTGGGGGGAGGGAACGGTTGGCTTAACGGCATGTTTGGTACGAGTTGCGACAACCTGATTGGGGCCGACGTCGTCACGGCTGATGGAACATTCCACAGCGTCAACCAGGACCAAGAGGAGGACCTCTTCTGGGGCCTCAGAGGAGGGGGCGGAAACTTCGGCGTTGTAAGCTCCCTGAAATACAAAATCCACCCAGTGGGCAAGGTCCTCGGCGGCTTCGTCGGCTGGCACCTCCATATGACGAAGGAGGTCATGGAGTTTCTCGAAGGCTTTGTGCAAGACCTGCCGGACGAGGTGGGCAAGATCGGAGTTGAGGTGATAGCCTCGCGGGAAGGAGTCCCAATGGTCATTATCAGGCCGGGGTACTTCGGGCCGATTGATGAAGGGCAGAAGCTCCTTGCGCCGATTCAAAAACTGGGTCAGCCCCGGTACGACAACCTGAGGCCGATGAGCTACGAAGCCCTGCAGAGTTCGAGGGACCCATACTGGCCTTGGGGGAGGCACAATTACTTCAAGTCGGGTTTCGTCAAGGCCCTGACGGACGACGTCATCGAGACATTCGTCGCCCACACGAGAAACGTCCCATCGCAACATTCGCAGATAGCTGTGGAGTACTACCATGGGGCCTACTCGCGTGTAAAGCCGGACGAGACCGCGTATCCACATCGGCTCACAGGATGGAATCTAGCGATAGGCGGCTCATGGCTGGACGCGTCTGAGAGCGAGAAGAACATCAGTTGGGTTCGGGCCTTCTGGGATGACATTGAGCCCTTCACGTCGGGCGGGGTCTACGTCAATTTCATGAGCGCAGGGGAGGACGACCGAGTCAAAGTTGCCTACGGGAGAAACTACGACCGTCTGGTTTCGGTCAAGAACCGCTACGACCCGACGAATCTTTTCAAGGTAAACGAGAACATCAAGCCCAGCGACTCGCCGAAGAAATGACGAACCGTTTCAGATCTCTGGCCTGTGCAAACTGCGCCACGACATACCCCACCGATTTCCACTCGCGTTGCACAAAATGCAAGGGAATCCTGGTGGCGCGCTATCGGCTCGACGGGAAGTTCCCGACCGACTTCGAAGGGAGAAGCATGTGGGACTTTGCGGACTTCCTGCCACCCGTAAAGAAAGAGAATATCGTATCACTCGGCGAAGGGTGGACCCCATACGTCGAGTCTCCAAACTTTGCCATGCGGATAGGCTTGCGTCATATCTGGTGCAAACTAGAGGGATGCAACCCCACTGGCTCTTTCAAGGACAGGGCCGCCTCACTGGGCCTCTCACTGGTGAATGAATGGGGAAAGAAAGGAGTCTTCGCCGCATCTGACGGAAACGCAGCGGCTGCAATATCCGCCTATTCTGCACGGGCGCGCATCAAGTGCCTCATCCTCATTTCTGAGGACGCGCCTACGCAGAAGCTCGCGCAAATCATGATGTACTCGCCAACCCTGCTCCGGGTCAGAGGCCTCTACGAGTCGGCCTCAAGTTTGGAGTCAGCTCTGGCGCAGGCCCAATCTGTCCTTCCCGACTGGCTGAACCTCTTCATCTGGGCGCCGTTCAATCCACTACTCGTCGAGCCCTACAAGACAATCGCCTATGAAATCGCCCTCAGAAAAGAGATACCAGACTACATCTTCATCCCCGTAGCCGGAGGCGAGCTTCTATCGGGCCTCTCCAGGGGCTTCCAAGAATTACGGGAGATGGGGCTGCTCAATGGAGTGCCGAAACTCGTAGCGGTCCAAGGGAAAGGGGCAGATCCGACCGTTCAGGCAATTGAAAAGGGTCTTGACGAGGTGGTGGAGACGGGTCCTCCGACCACAGTAGCAGGGGCAATCCGAGTCAACTTTGGGGCCGAGCATTCGATCATGGCTGTAAAGAAATCTGGTGGGTTCGGAATCTCCGTGACTGACGAGCAGATACTGAATGCACAAAAACAAATCGCTCGGGACGAGGGGATATTCTGCGAGATTTCTTCGGCGGTGGCCCTCGCTGCGATTTCAGAGGCCCTGGACCATGGGAAGATCAGGGCCGACGAGACAGCCGCAGCCATCTTGACTGGGGCGGGGCTGAAAGACTATCTCTCGGCCGAAGCCGACCTGTCTCGCGTCCCGCTGTCCGAGAGCGTTTCGTCACTTTCTACGACGTTGAGGAAAGTTATTGCCGCTGGACGGACCCAAATCGTCGCCTAGATAGCGAGTTCGCCGAGGAATAGTCTGATGATGTCCTTGTCCTTGGAAATCTGGTCAGGCGTTCCTTCAAACGCGCTCTTACCTTGGACGAGTACGAGCCCTCTGTTGGCGAGGCCCAGGGCCTTTCTAGCGTTCTGTTCCACAAGGATTATCGTCACGTTCAACTTCTGGCGGATCTCCACAAGCCTCTGAAACAATTGCTCCGCCACAATCGGCGCGAGCGCCGCCGTTGGCTCATCGAGTATCAGGAGCTTCGGCTCGGCCGCAAGGGCTCTTCCGACTGCCAGCATCTGCCTCTCGCCTCCGCTTAGCAGACCTGCCCGCTGTCCTGACCTTGACTTGAGAATCGGGAAGAGCTCGACCACTAGCTCGCGCATCTTCCTCTTCTGCCCCTCGTCACGGACGGTAACCCCGCCCAGTTCGAGGTTTTCGCTCACCGAGAGGTCAGGAAACACGTTCCCGAGCTGGGGAACATATCCCAGTTTCAGCTTCGCGATCTTCTCAGGTTTCCAGCTGGTGATGTTCGTCCCCTCGAATGTGATGGTCCCTTCGAAGATGTTGGTGAGGCCGAGTATCGACTTCACGAGGGTGCTCTTCCCTGAACCGTTCGGCCCGACTATCGCGACGAAATCCCCTGCGTCCACCTTGAACGATACATCCTGAATAATCGCGAGCTTCCCGTATCCAGACACCAGATTTCTTATTTCGAGCATCGCTGTCTTTCCCTTTGTTAGATGCCCAGATAGGCCTCGGCCAGTCGCTTGTCTTTGACTATCGCTTCGGGCTTGTCTTCCATGATGATTCTCCCCTGATGCATGACAAAAACCGTGTCCACGTGCTTGAACAGCACCTCGAGGCGGTGTTCAATGATGAAGAATGTTGTCCCTCTTTCATGCCTCTCATTCGTTATGCTTTGGAAAATGTCCTGGGCAAGCCTCGGTGCGACTCCAGCTGTCGGTTCGTCCAACAAGAGCATCTTGGGGTCCTCCATCAGGGCGTTGGACAACTGTGCGAGCTTCATCTGTCCCCCAGAAATCTCGCTGGTCAGCTTCCCGTAGAGCTTGTCGATTTCCAGTCGCGTCATTTGCTCCTTGGCCTTCTTCGCTAGCTCAACTTCCTGGCCTTCCCACCTCCGGCGAAGCGGAGCGACAAACGGCCGCTCGCCTTTCTGACCTCGGGGGGCAACCATTGTGTTCTCGAGGACTGTCATTCCAGGGAAGAGTCTTGGGGTCTGGAAGGTACGCCCCATGCCCAACTCGGACCTCTTATGCGGCGGGAGCGCATCGATTTGTTTCCCGTCGAACTCAATCGAGCCCCCGGGATTCTTCTTTTCCGCGCCGGAAATCAGGTTGAAGAGGGTTGATTTGCCGCTCCCGTTCGGACCTATGAGCCCAGTTATGCTCCCCTTCTTCACGGACAATGACACGCCTTCAACTGCTTTGACGCCGCCGAACGATTTCGAGATACCATTCACGAGTAGGATTGGTTCGTCTGTCAACCAGTAGTAGCATCTCCTTTCGGTGGCACTTCTGCCGGCTGGCTGGACGGCTTTGCGTTCTTTTTCCCGAAGTCGAAGAGGGTGTATGCCTTTGTCTTTACGCGCGTCTCAGGAAGCAACCCCTTCCGTCTGAACACCAGCAAAAGGAGCAGTATAACGGCTTCGACCATGTACCGCCCATAGACAATCAGGTTGGAATTGAGAGTTGGGAAGTACGATTCCAGCGCTATGCCAGAGACTAGTGAGCCCCTGTCGAGCATCGTGATGACGAAGGCCCCAAGAAGCAGGCCGCGATTGTTCGCGTAGCCCCCAAGTATCATCATCACCCATATGCCAAAGGTCAGTGCAGGAATGTAGTCCTCCGGCGTCGCGACCCCAATGTAGTAGACGTAGAGGGCCCCCGCCAGGCCTGCCATGATGGAGCCGATCACCATGATCTGCTTTCGCACCCTGCTGACGTCCTTCGCAAGCGCTTCGGCCGCAACCTTGTCATCCCGAACCGACTTGAGCAGCCTTCCGTATGGCGAGTTGCAGATTTTCTGAGCGAAAACAAAACACCCAATCGCCAACAAAACTATCACAGCTGCGTACAATCCCGTCGGGACTTCTGCCTGGAGTGGACCGGATGGCAAGTAGTTGCTCAGCCAGTAGAACGGTGTGGTGATTCCGTCGAGTCCGTTAAATCCACATCCGATTTCCGGCGTGTTCGTCACGACAATCCTGAAGGTCTCACCCCCGACGAGCAGTATCATGGAGAGGAACCATTCTTCCTTGACTCTCAAAGCTGGGTATGACGCAACAAGTCCCATTATCCCCCCAGCCAACATGGCGAACGCGAGAGCGATCACCCAGACTGAAACACTGATTGCCGGGTAGGCTAGAGCGATGCTCTCGCGGGATAGCCGGGATGAGATATCGCAGATGTTACCGACTGCTGCCCCAGAAAAAAGAGGAAGAAGGTCGGCCGCCACGGTCGCCCCGACGACTCCACCCAGACCGAAGAACATGACCTGCCCGAAGTTCGGTTGACCCGCGAAGCCGTACTCGAGGTTCAGGCTGATTCCGAGGATCGCGTAGATCCCGTAGAACGAAGCGAACGAAATTGCGAACCCAACGAAGTCGAAGGCCGTCTTTGCTCACTCCTTTGGAGGCTCGCCTTCCCTCGGGCCGCTTGAGTTCCTTCTCGCGAACTTTCTAATCGTGGACAATCCTGTCGAACTCGGAGCCAGCCCGGTCGGCTTCAAGAGAAGGATGACGATTATCAGGGCAAACGGGAGCAGGGGCTGGTACCCCAACGAGACGCCGAAATAATAGTTCAGGAACTCCATTACGGTGGTTTGGGAAAAACCCACTATGTAGCCACCAATTATCGTCCCGGTGAAGCTGGTCAAGCCCGCAATGATTACGACTGCGAAGATATCGAGCAAGGTGCTGAATCCGAGGGCTGGAGTGACCGTAGTGTAGATTCCGAAGACCATTCCTCCAATGCCTCCAAGACCAGCCGCAATAATCCACATGACGTCCACCACTCGTGAGACATTGATGCCCGAGACCCTCGCCAGGTCGAAGTTGCTCGCTATCGCTCGCATCGACTTTCCCATCCTCGTCATCTTCAGGAACAGTTCAAGAAGAACTGACATCAGAATCGCAAGTACGATTGCAAGAGCATAGACGTTGGTCAGCTCAGTGTTGTAAAGAGTCACGAGAGAGTAAACCTTGATGTTTTGAGTCGCGCTCAGCAATCCTACGACCGAGGCCCAGGAGAAAACGCTGTACCTGATGAACTGCGCAACCGCAAAGGAAGCAAGAACAAGGATGTAGATTGAGACTTTCCTATCCATGAGCGGCTTGAATGCGATGTGATGAATCGCGAGGCCGATGGCAGAGCAGACCAGAAACGCCGCGGCTCCGATGACAAGAAGATTATCGGGATACACTGCGGAAACAACCACTCCCACGTAGCCGCCAATAGTCAGAAATTCTGCGTGGGCAAAGTTCGGCAGCTTCACCACGGCGAGCGTCAATGTGAGGCCCAACGAAACGACGACGTAGATGCTTCCTTGGAAGAGCGAGAGAAGGATAGAGCCAGGTAACCACTCAAGCAATTGTGGGCTGCAACCAGGACAATTTGGCTTCGGCCTTTTCAACCTTTAAATAGATTCCTCAGTCGAAACGCTCGATGAATATTTTTCCGAATCACAAAGCCATTTCTTCAGTAGTCGCAGCCGTATTGCTCATAGTCGGCCTGGCGATAGGAGCTGGCGCAGGATACTTCGCTTCGTCGTCGACTGGCACCACTCACACAGTCACCACAGGAGGTTCAACGGTCACAACCACTGTCGCGGCAGGACCCCAAACCTACACGATAGGCACAGTCCTCCCGACAACCGGAACCTACGCGTCTTACGGTGTGTCATTCCAGAATTCCGTCAACTTGGCGGTTAAGCAGATGAACGCCAACCTTACCGCGGCAGGAAGCAACATTCAGTTCGCCGTGGTTTCCACAGACGACGCTGGTACTGCATCGGGAGCACTTAGTGGCCTTCAGTCTGAATTCCAAGCCAAGGGCATTCAAGTAGAAATTGGTCCCTTGACTTCAGGTGAAGTTCAGGGAGTCGTGCAATTTGCGACCCAGAACCACATAGTGATACTCCCTGGGGCAGCTACCGCAACGTCGCTAGTGAACGTTTCACCTTACGTCTACAGACCAGGACAACCTGGCGACCAGCTCGAGGGCACGTCAATCGCAAAATCAGTCATACAGACCGGGGGTAAGTTCGTTGTATGGCTCTACAGAGATGACACTTCTGAGACAGGAACGTTCAACATAGGAAAGGGAGTCATGGTAGCAGCAGGGCTGAACGTTCAGGGCGTCGCGTTGCCCGCGAACCAAGCTGACTATTCCGCCCAGGTCCAGACCGCAGGTACCGATGTGTCCGCCTACCTAACTGGTGGCGGAACCACTAGCAACACCGTAGTGGTGCTCGGAGACGGAGGCACAGAGGCCCAGAACGTCTTCCAGCACGCAGCGACCGATCCGAACCTAGGTAAGATCCGCTGGTACGGCATTGAGTCTCTCGCCGACCCCACTTTGTTGAAATCATCGGTGGGCGGGTTCATGTCGCAGGTAAGCCTGACCATCTCAGCTCCCTCAACGTTGAACAGCCCTCAGTACGCCTACTTCAACTCGACCTACACCAAGATGTTCAACGCTCCTCCGTTGCCATACTCGAACTACTTCTATGACAATGCGTGGATTGCCATGCTGTCCGTACTCGCTGCAGGTAGTTACGACGGATCGAAGATAATCCAGGTGCTACCCGCAGTTGTTGACCACTTCTTCGGCTCGTCGTCAACGGGAATCTGGTTGGTCAACCATGACCAATCAATAGGATTCTACGACATACTGAAGTGGACGGTCGTATCAGGCTCGAACACCTTCGTCAAGATCGGCGGCTACAACGGCCAAACCAACGTACTAACACTGAGTTAGGCTACAAATACAAACGGTGGGGTAAGAACCCACCTTTCCTCTTTTCTGTCTAAGCAAGCCTGGGCTCTGCTAGAACTCATCTTCTAATAGCGGGTTTCAGACGAAGTTCTCAGGATTGAGGAACTCAGCCTCCGTAGCAATCATTGGCGGGGGCATCATAGGGACAAGCTTAGGGTACAACCTCGCCAACGTCGGAGTAGGTAATGTAGTCATTCTGGACAAGTCGAAGGCGGGGGCTGGCAGCACATCTGCATCCCTGGGCGGGTTCCGCTATCAATTCTCTTCGGAGTTGAGCATCAAGCTGAGTCAGCGGAGCGTAGGCATAATCGAGAAGTTCGAGCAACTCACGGGATACGACCCGCTGGTGAGACGCGACGGATACCTCTTCATCGCCTCGACGGAAACTTCCTTCGGCCAACTCAAGAAGAACAGAGACTTGCAGAGAGCGCTGGGCGTCCCGGTCGAACTCCTTTCCCGCGAAGAGCTGCAGGGGCGCTATGGATTCTACAAGTTCGACGAGTTTCTGGGTGGCACGTTCTGTCAGGAAGACGGTCACGCTTCGACCATGGCGGTCTTCCAGGGCTACGTTTCAAGGGCCAAGCAACTTGGCGTCGAGCTCAACGAAAATACCGAGGTCAGAGCCGTTGAGCGTAATCACGGTCGTTTTCTCTTGAAAACGTCGAGGGGGTCCATTTTGGCTGATTCAGTGGTCATAGCAGCTGGTGCTTATTCAGGCCTCATCGGGAAACAGTTCAATGTGGACATCTCGATCAAACCTTACCCTCGCAAGATACTCATCACCAATAGCTTCTCAGATGGGATACCGCCCCAGATTCCGTTGATAGTCGACGTCGATTCTACTTTCGCCTTCGGCCGGGAGGGAAAGGGGTTGATCTTCGCGAACAACCAGCCGACGGCTTCGAGTTTCGAGCTCGTGTTCCCCCCGGACTACGATGACAACGTCATCAAGACAGCCTTTCGAAGGGTGCCTGCGACGGAGCGCTGCTCTTTGTCCTCTCCAGACGCAGGGCTCTATGAATTGACGCCGGATTCGAATCCGATAGTTTGCGAAATACCGAATGTGAAGGGGCTCTATTGTTGTTCAGGGTTCGCGGGTCACGGGTTTATGCACGCGCCTGCGATTGGGGAATTGATGGCAGAGCTCATTATGAAGGGGAAGACCTCTCTCGATATCTCAAGCTACAGCATTGACCGGTTCGAAAAAGGGTTGACGGACAAAGAAGGACTGATCATCTAGCCCCGCCAGGCCTAGGCTGTTACAGCATCAGCTTCTATTTCAACGAGTATCCTAGGGTCTAGGAAGCCAGCGGTAAGCATCGTGGAAGCCGGAAGAACCGAACCGAATGCCTCCTGGTGAGCTTTGGCCACGTCGTGCCAATCGACGTCGGCTCTGATGAAGACGCGGGTCCTTACGACATCGGAAAGTGAAGCTCCAAGTTTGGAAAGGGCCAGGCTGATATTTTGAATTGCTTTCCGAGTCTGGGAGAAGGCGTCTGATCCTGAATCGGTTCCGGCCTCGTAGTCCACGCCAGTTGTTCCCGAGACGAAAATCTGATTCCCAAATTTTACGGCCCTGGAATATCCGACTATGCCTTCGAACTTTACCCCTGAAGAGAAGTTTTCCCGACTTGTCATATTCGGCACCTATTCACCCTTCAGCCTCGGGATAATCTCCTTCCCAATCATGTTAATCGATTCCCTTGGGTTCGGGCCCAGTGGGGCTCCGATTAGAACTTGGTTAACGCCCGCCTTTTCCAACTTTTCCAGCTGCGACAAACAATCATCCGGTGAACCGGTCACAGCTAGGCGTAGCATTTTCGGCGTGACGAGTTTGATTGCTTCGTGAAGCCCCTTCTGTTTGAAGGTATTGTGCACCTCCGCAAAGTCTTCGTGGGAAAGACCTACTTGGGCAAGCCCTTTTTCGCCCAGCAGCGGACCGAAGTATGCGACAAGTTCCTTCAATGGGTCGATGACCGCAGATTCCTTGTCCTTGGCTACGGACATCCAAATGCACCCTGCGACTTCAACATCTCCCGGACTTCTCCCTGCTTTCGCCGCTCCCTCTGATATTTTCTTCACCGCATAATCGGCGAATTCAGGAGGATAAAGAATCGGCAGAGCTCCATCGCCAGCAGCCCCCGAATATTCCAACATCTTGTCACCTTGGCCTCCGATGTACACAGGAATCCTGTCCCTAATCGGTTTGAAGCGCATGTAGCACTGCTCAGACCAATTGAATTCCGCCCCGGCGTACTTCGTCACCTTCCCAGAGAGGAGAGAACGAATCAGCTCGACAGCTTCTTTCGTTCGGGTTAATGGCTTGTGGGCCTCAATTCCAAGCCACTCCATGTACTCAAGGCTCCCTGCGCTTATGCCACAGACAGCCCTGCCGCCGGTCAGCTCATCCAGTGAAGCCAGGTACATCGCAATCTCGGCCGGGTTCGTCGTGTAGGGATTGAGGATTGTGTTGCCCAGAATCATCTTTTGCGTATGGTTCGCGATCGAGGTAAGGGTCACGAACGAGCTATGCATGAACACGTCGTGGGAGACCCAGCAATAGTCGAACCCATTCTTTTCCGCGAGGACCGCCAGGTCAACCATGTTCTGCGTCGTTCCAAACCAATCAGCAAGCCTGAGTCCAAACTTCATAGTGTCTCAATTTGCCCAATGCGTTCTATAAGTATTGAAGAATTGGAATTATCCCTTAATAGCAGGGGATTTGCGTGATTAACCAGCGAATGCCTGCTACCCGACCAAAGAGAAGAAGGGAAGTCCTGGCGTCGCAAGTCCAGGAGCTCGCCAAGGCCTATGATGAAATGGAGAAGACTGGCGAACCCTTCGGTACCCTCACCATCGTTGAAATGGGTCGGAAGCTGGAGTCACAGGGCAGGGACATCATCTTCTGTGCTGAGAGCATACTCTCAACGCAAGTCCCGCAAGTAGTACTGGATGAAACTGGGAGGACATTCCGGGAGGCGAGCACTGGTTCCGAGGCGCCGTTCTTGGGATTGCCTGAACTGAGACAAGCCATCGCGGGCCGGTTCAAGAGACTCTATGGGCGCGAAGTCGACTGGAACACCGAGATCATCGTAACCTCAGGAAGCATGCAGTCCGAATACTATCTGATGTCCGCACTTCTGAATCCTGGAGACGAAGTCATCGTGCCCACGCCAACGTTCTTCTTCGACATTCCCGTCAAGCTTGCCAGGGGCAAACCAGTTTACCTGAAGCTGGACCCTGAGAAGAACTACTACCACGATTCCCGACGGTTCAGAGACCTAGTAACGAACAAGACCAAACTGATCACCATCTGTAACCCTCACAACCCCACGGGCCGAGTACTGACAGAAGAGGAACTTTCTGGCATAGCAAAACTTGCGATCGATCGCGACCTGTACATCATGCACGACCAGGTGTACGAAAGGATGGTCTACGGTGGGAGGCCGTATGTGCCGATGGCGAAGTTCAAGGAAGTTCAGGACCGCCTGATATCAATAACGTCGTTTTCGAAGTTGTTCAACATGATGAACTACAGGCTCGGATACTCGATAGGCCCTGCCAACATAATCCATGGAATGGAGATGGTCCAGTCGTTCTCAAGCATGGGAATTCCAGTCCTTCTTCAGAAGGGGGCGATCCCCGCCCTGAACAAGGGGTTCGAGGACAAGCACATAGCGGATACCATCGCACGTCTGCAGAAGGCCAGGGACTATGCGGTCAGGAAGCTAAATTCGGTGGAAGGGATGCGGGTTTCAAGCCCCGAAGGGACGAACCTGCTGTTTCCTGAAATCTCTTCGTTCGGGATGAGTTCGATGGACTTCTGCAAGTACTTGCTTGACGAAGCAGGGGTGGCCTGCGCACCGGGCATCGCATACCATGCAGATGGGCACTTCAGAATCTCTCTTGGGTCAGACAGAATCGAGGAGGCAATAGACCGGATCACTACTGCGGTCAGCAAGCTTCCGAGGAGAGTTTCGAAAAAAGATAATCGCACGCGCCTGAAAGCAACTGTGAGTATGGCCGCTCGTTAACACACTCGCATTAGTATTTCCGGGGCCTAAGTTGTACTCTTATCTCCGTCGGTGACGTACGCGGTGCAGTCTATCTCTACCAACATGTCGGGTCTCGCTAAGCCGACGATGAGTAGCGTCGACGCGTAGGAGCGCTCCCGCAAAAGCGTTGGCGCGTGTTTGTCAAGCCAATCGTCTCTGGCTTCATAGAACGCATCAAGGTCTGTTCTGTTTGTCAGATACCACACGAACCTCACGACGCTGTCCATTGATGCCCCCGCCTCTTTCAGCCTCTTCTCGACCCTGTTGAGCGCGAGTTCTGTCTGCGCCCTGATGCCCACTGGAGGAAAATCCGAGTCGTCCGCTCGTGCCTCGGCCCCTGATAGAAATATGAAATCGCCTGCGACAGCGCCTTTTCCCCAGCGCATGAGTTTCCCTCCATGCGTAATCAGTCCGAGTCCTCTCTTCGGTCTCCTCATCCAAGCACCCCCCTAACTTGCACCTTTTTTAGCAGGATTCCAGGGGTCGGTTTCTCATGAAGCTGGTGACCTTCGTGGAGCCGTACTACCACCAGGAAAGAATCGGGATTTTCGAGATGGGCAAGCGCGGCTCATATGTCATGGACGCGAATCACGCGTTCTCACTCCTGCTGACTCAGAGAGGCGAGTCCTATCCACAGAGCATCGCCGACCAGTTCATCCCACCGGACATGGTACAACTGTTGCGACTCGGGAAAGCTTCCATGACCGCACTGCGCGAGACGGAGAAGTTCGCTCTGAATAAGGGGCCGGACTTGCTGGAGAGCCTGGACGGCGGGAAGGTGATCTTCAGCTCTGAGAAGGTCAAGTTCAAGGCGCCAGTCCCGCGGCCCGGGAAGATAATTCATACTGCAGGTAACTTCCGAGAGCATGCGAAGGAAGGCAAGACTTCAGGTTGGGAATTCCCGATGCCGCAGTGGATATCCTTCCTCAAGAGCCCGTCGGCCATCGTCGGCCACGAGGACAATATTATTCGTCCCAGGTACACGAAAAAACTTGACCACGAAATCGAACTCGCGATCATAATCGGGAAGAAGTCCAAGCATCTTACCTCGAGGAAGAGCGCTTGGGATGCAGTGGCCGGTTTTACTGTGTTCAACGACATCACGGCAAGGGACATCCAAAGTGAGGAGATGAAGAACGGGCTCCTAAACTTCGGCAAGAACATGGACACCTTCGCTCCGTTCGGACCTTGCTTCGTGCCCAAGGACGATGTAGGAGACGTCCACAACCTGAAGATTGAGTGCAGGGTGAACGGACAGAAGCGTCAGACAAGCAACACCAACCGCATGTCGGTCTCGGTTGCAGAAATCGTGCAGCATTATTCTTGGGTCACTTTGTACCCAGGGGACATCCTGACGACTGGCACCGTCTCTGGAGTTGCCGCATTCAGGAAGAATCCTGAGAAGTACTACTTGAAGCCAGGAGACGTCCTCGAATCTGAGATTGAGAACATAGGGATTCTCAGAAACCACATCGTTGAGGACAAGGAAGTCTACTAGTTCCAGCGCTCCGGTTCCTCCATAGATTAAAAAAGTCCAGGCCAAGTCGCCCGGCTATGAGTTGGGGAACCGCACCTGGTGGTGTCAAAGTAGAAGGAGAGGTCGACTGGGCGCGCAAGTCGACACCGCCGGGAAAGAGGTTACAGGGTCAATACGCAATCGTGACAGGTTCCTCCCGTGGGTTCGGGAGGACAATAGCACTCGCGCTCGCTGAAGAAGGCGCAAGCGTGGCGATTAACTACGCAAAATCGGCAAAGGAAGCTGAGAAAGTTGTCTCAGAAGCCAAAGGCCTAGGCGTGGATTCCTTCTCGATTCAGGCCGACATCAGAGAACTCGACGCAGTGAAATCGCTGGCAGACAAGGTCTGGGAGAAGTGGGGCAGGTGCGATGTCCTGGTCAACAACGCGGGCGAGACGGCCGCAACAATGATGTCCTGGAGAGACCTTTCCCAGGAGGTCGTTGACGAGACCCTGGGCCTGGACGTGAAGGGGACCCTCTATTCGACCCATGAGTTCGGAAGGAGAATGCTCGACCAGCAGAAGAGCGGGACGATAGTCAACGTCGCGTCGAACGTCATAGTAACTGGTAGCCCGAGGTCTCCGGTGTATGCCGCTGCGAAATACGGAGTGATAGGTATCACGAAGTCGTACGCCTTGGCCCTCGCCCCCTTCGTCAGGGTCAACGCGGTAGCCCCAGGATACATGGACACGGCCTCACTCAATGCGAGAAAGGACTGGACCGACCAGAGGAGGAAGTGGATTGTGGACCACACACCGCTGCGAACAATTGGGAAGCCGGACAACATAGCACACATCGTCGTCTTTCTAGCATCTCAGGACTCATTTCACATGACAGGGAACACAATCATCTGCGACGGCGGCTTCAGCATGCCCGCCGCATGACCGGGGTTAGAGACCTCACTTGCGAAATTCATCAAGCATGAAATTTGGTTTGGCATTCCAGGCCAGCCAACCTGACGCTCACTATCTGAAATGCCTGAATCTGGCGAATCGGTACGGCTTTGACATGTTCCAAGTTTACGACGACCTACTGTTCAAACCCGCGTGGACGGTGCTGGATCGGATTGCGCCATACGTCCGCCATTCAAAGACGAAATTGACCATAGGGCCCGGTGTCACCAATCCCTTCCATTATCATCCGGCAATCATCGCGGCCTACATCAGCTATCTGAACCAAGAGACCAGGGGAAAGGCATTCTTGATGATTGGCAGGGGAGCTTTCCATGATGTCGTGGGACTCTCAATCAAGCATCCGATGCGTGCTCTTCGCGAGGCAATAATTGTAATCGATAGCTTGATTCAGGGCAAGAGCGCCAGTTTCAGTGGTGAACAGTTCAGTCTAACTTCCGAAGCCAAGTTTCGCTGGACACCTCCTAAAGGTTGGAACCCCAGTCGCAACTCAAAAGCAAAGCGAATCCCCATCTGGATTGGGACGTGGGGGCCCAAGACGTGCCAAATCGCAGGGGGCATGAGACAGGTTACAGGAGTGATGGTGAGCAGCGTGCTGGACCCGAGGTACATTGCTCTTCTCCGGAAGAATCTCGAACTCGGGGCAACAGCGGCCAATCGGGACGCGAAATCGCTCGAGCTAGGCCTCGTTTCCGGGACCGTCGTCTCCAAGAACAGAGACCTGGCGTTCAAACTCGCCAGAGAATCACTGGCGCCCTATCTTCCCTACCTTATTCCTATGACCGAGTTCGTGGGAATAGACAAGAACGAAGTCGAGGGAGTCAGAGAGGCCCTCGCTAGACGAGACCTCAAACTCGCCACATCTCTAGTTTCGGAGAAGTCGGTTGACGCCTTTAAGCCATGGGGGACCCCCGACGACATAATCGAGCAAGTGTCACGCCTGATGAAGTCCGGGCTGACCAGGTTCAATTTCGGTTTCGGCAGAGGCCCCGAAGACCTCGAGGGCATCAGGCTTCTCGGGACGAAGGTACTGCCCTACTTTTCGAGCAAGTGAGTCTTTCTTCAAGCAAAAGCGACAGGCCTCACCAAGGAAGCCTCGCCGCCCCTGATCTTCAGAGGGAGGACCACGACCACTGAGGTATACTTCTTGTCTTTCCCAAGCTCCTCGAGGTTTAGGCTCTTCATCATGAATATCCCATTGTCGCTCAGCAGGATGTTGTGAATCTCAAAAGGCTTCGGTACGCCCGCGGCTAAGTTGTCGATGCCGACTATGCTGGGCCTCCTCTCGGCAAGCCACCTGGTCGCCCTGGCGCCGAGACCAGCGTACTTGTGGAGATAGGCATCCGAGTCGGTCGTGAAGAACCGAGAGTAGCCTGTCCTAATCAAGACGCAGTCGTCCTTCTCGATGTTCACGCCTTCCAGGTTCGACGTTTTTTCGAGGTCCTCAGGAGTTATCTCATATCTCTCGGGCAAGATGTCCTGGCCCTTGGAGGTAGCGACGTCGAGAAGGATCCCCCTCTTGACCAACGGTGGGACTTGGTCGACGCTCTTCAGTTCTGGGGGCAGGCCCACATACCCCTTGTCCTGCTCGAACTGAGTAAGGTCCTGGTTCAGCGACTTCAGGTCCCGCGCCATGTGTATGGGCGTGTCGAAATGCGTCCCAGCGTGCATGGAGGTGACCAAGAGCCCTATCGAATCAGAAAACCCCGGCGCAATCGAATCGAAAAGCTTCTTGGTGTGTTCGTGGTATCGGTACAAGAAGAACTGGAAGGGGGGGTCGGCGGGGTGGACGGGCATCCCCGACCAGTAAGGCTGGCCCAAGTCGTAGACTTTCGCATGTCCGATCACGTTGAGAATCTCGACAGCCCGGTCCGACACGGCGCTCTAGCCCGGAAATCACATTTGCCTCATAAAATCCTATCGCATCGGCAAATCCTAAAATAACCTGCGAGGCCCTTGCTGGATATTGTATCCTAAGAAGTTCGATTACTTCCTCCCTGGCTCTTTGAACGAAGCAATCAAGCTTCTTCACGAAAGGGAAGATTCGAAGGTCTTGGCAGGCGGGCAGAGCCTCCTCGCTCTCATGAAGCTAAGGCTCGCAGCACCAGCCGCACTGGTTGACATAACCCAGGTCAAGGACGAGCTGTCGTACATCAAGAAGGAGAAGACGCACCTCGCAGTGGGGGCCTTGACACCCCACGACCACCTAGAGCACAACAAAGTGGTCGGGAGTCTGTTCCCCATACTGGTCGACGCGGCAAGCAAGATAGGAGATCAACAAATTCGCAACAGGGGCACGGTAGGAGGGAGTTGCTGTCATGCGGACCCCGCCGCGGACCTGCCAACCGCGTTTCTGGCCTTGGACCCAAAATTCGTGGTCCGCGGAACTAGGGGACAAAGATCCATCCCATCCTCGGACTTCTTCGTCGATACTTTTTCCACGGCGGTCAAGAAGGACGAGATTCTGACGGAGATTCGGATCCCCTATCTTCCAAAACGCTCCGGGTCAGCGTACATCAAGCACAGCCGCCGGGAAGGAGACTTCGCGATAGTGGGTGTCGGAGTAGCACTGACGGTCGGCCCCAAGAACGTCTGCAAGGACATACGCATCTCCCTTGGGGCGGTCGCGCCCACCCCCATCCGAGCGAAGAGCGCTGAAAAACACCTGAAGGGGAAGAAGCTCAACGAAGAAACAATAGTTGCAAGTGCCGAGGAGGCGAACCTAGAAGCCGACCCGCCATCAGACATGCACGGCAGCAGGGAGTATCGCCTCGAGATGATCAAAGTATTCACAAAAAGAGCGGTCAAGCTGGCCCTCAGTCGAGTGTAGAACCAGATTGCACTTCGAAGGCGAATTTTCCGTCAAAGCACCGAGGGCCAAGGTCTACGCCTTTCTGACCGACCCCAAGCGCATTTCGGCCTGCATGCCGGACCTTCAAACCTTGGAGGTCAAATCCCCCGACGATTTCACTGCTGTAATCAGGGCCGGTGTTTCCTTCATCAAAGGAGACTTCAAGATGCATTTCACCACTGCGGAAAAGCGGCCTCCTGAGCATGCGGTGCTTCTAGCACGCGGTTCAGGGATGGGGAGCACCATCGACCTCCAGTCAACACTGGACTTGGCCGAGTCGGATGGCGGGTCGAAGATGAAGTGGGTCGCAGAGGCGTCGGTCGGGGGCAGAATCGCCTCCGTGGGGCAGAGGCTCCTGAGCGGGCAGGCGGAAAAAACGATAAAACAACTCTTCGGATGCCTACAGGGGCAGCTGGAAAAAGCATAGGGGAGAGTAGAGAACCATCGCAAAATCCATGCTCAAGAGCGATCTGGCCAAAGTTACGTGCAAGGTGAACGGTAAGGAATACAGCGGCCTTGTGGAACCGCGCACCCTACTTGTCCACTTCATCAGGGACGAGCTCAATCTCACAGGGACGCACATCGGGTGCGACACAGGCCACTGCGGCGCCTGCACGATTTACATGAACGGCAAGACAGTGAAATCCTGCATGGTGCTTGCAGTGCAGGCGAACGGGGCCGAGCTGATGACCGTCGAGGGCCTAGCTGAGGGAGACAAACTGCACCCGCTCCAGGAGGCATTCTGGGAGAATCACGGGTTGCAGTGCGGCTACTGCACGCCAGGGATGCTGATGTCATCGCTCTTCCTCCTCGAAAGAAACCCGAACCCGAGCGAAGGGGAGATCCGCCGGGCGATAGAAGGGAACCTATGCAGGTGCACAGGGTATGTGAACATCGTGAAATCCGTCAAGGCCGCCGCCAAAAAGATGAACGAGAACAGCCGAACTCAGAAGCGGACTTCGAAGTGAACCGCCGAATAGGTCATCTATTGTCTCTTTGGGATTAGGAAAACTTCAACCTGGTCACGAATGAGAAGAGTCTGAAGATCGATTTTTCTTCCAAGCTGCTGCCTTGGACAACGTCTTAAGACCCGCTTTGACCCATTGGAACAAGGTGGCCAACATCAGAGCGTTCTGGTGGCCCGTTTCCATCCTAGTGGTGGCTGGTCCACCTTTCCTCTTCGAGAGGCTAGCACAATACAGCTATCTTGCGCACAACGGGCTGTTCTTCTTCTTCTCTGGGCAGAGGTTCTCGTTCGACATCTACTACTTGGCCTTCTCAACAGCAGCAGTTGCATTCTACACGAAGGACTTGGTTCGCTCCTGGATGGCGAACATGGTCTCAATTTCACTCCTGATCTTCTTCTTCTTCGCGGGGTGCGACCCCAAACTCTGCTACAGTTCGGGACCAGATGGTTTCGAATCAGTTAGGGATTGGCTCTTCTTCTCCAGCGAGATTTTGGCTACAACTTACGCCGGGTGGCTCGTTAGTAAAGCTGGGGCCGCCACCCGATGGCAAAGGCTCCTCGCATCGGGAGGCACGTTCTACGCCATTTCCTTCTATCCGGTCATGCTCAACCTGGCCGGGGTGAGGATTCTCGCTTCGTCAAATCAGGTGGTTTTCCCTCTCTTTTTATCACTTCTTTCGATTCTTGTCGTGGTCTCCTTCTCTGAAGGGAGGGCAGGCAGGTTCGCCGTCGTTCCAATCTTGTCGGTCGGGTTGGTACTTTTCTCAAGCCTTGGAATGGTTAGTCAGTATTATTCAGAGGCTTTGCCCACGTTCGTGACGATCCTCGTTTCCGCAACGGCTGGAGCAGGGGTGGCTGTTCTTCTCTCTTCTGGTGAGAGCGAACTATCGCATAGAATCAGGAAATCACGCATCCCCATCACACTGGCGGTTGTCTTCGTGGTCATCACGACCGTAGTCGTATTCCCCGATGCTGCCGTTGGGTACGTCACTTCCTACTCGGGAGGTTCGATGCCTAGCGGTTACACGTATGGCCTCTCGCTCTATGCAGGAGGCTTCATGTCATCAACACCGATGATCAGACCCAAGGCTGTGGGCCTTCAGGTGGCCTTTGGACCTAACGATTCCAGTCATATTCCTCAAGGTGGCTTCTTGGCTGCCGGCATCGAAGTCCATTCCGCAGACTGTTGCACTGATGGGATTGACTACGGCTACAAGTTCGACGCTCTCCTGTGGTCGAACGGGAGCCAAAGCATCGTCGGAGACGTCTGGAAGACTTGCGATTCGAACGCCGGCTGCGGGGGCCACACATGGAAGGTCCTACTGTTCCACCACATCGAGCCCCTTGGGGGTTTGAATTCCAACGGGTCTCTGAACCTGGTCCTCAAATGGGTGGACCATTCAGTGGAGTGGTCATATTCATCGGCCTCGTCCAATCGCACTGTTGCTATTTTTTCAGCTCCAGCGTCGGACAACGCCGCCTTCAACGCAGGATGGGACGGTCCGCAGAACCCATATCCCGGTGGAGCATTCTTTTTCCAGTTCGGCGTGAGCGCACTGACTCAACCATCGAAAGGGTGGAGCGTCCTGTTGACCTGCCCCTCTGTCTACTGGAACGGTGCGTGGACCTGTGTCAGCCACGCCCAAACACTGCAAGGTGATCAATCTTACTGGAAAGCGCTCTGGCGATGGGGAGAGTTCTTTCCCGACGTGAAAGCGGTCGCCAACGCCCCGATGCACAGCTTCGTTCTCGAGGGCGGTGGACCTGAGATGGGTAGTTTCACCAGTCTTTGGTGAAGAGCTTCTTCTTTGGAGAAGGAGCTCGCCCGGAATGACCCAGAAACGGGCCTCGAAGTAACTCACAGTAGACTAAAAGCCTGCTTGATGCTAAGCAAGGCATCCGTGAATATCAATCAATCATTTCAGGTTGTGGATTCGCACACTGCCGGAATGCCCACGAGGGTCCTGATAGAAGGATCACCAACACCAAAGGGCAGGGACATGTCGGAAAAGAAAGATTTCTTTCGTAAGAACTTCGATTTCGTCAGGACAACCCTGATGCAGGAGCCGAGGGGCAATTCGGGAATGGCTGCGGTCCTTGTTCCTCCCTCAAGTCAAGAAGCGGATTATGGAGTGATTTTCGGCGATTTTAGCGGGTATGTCGATATGTGCATCCACGGGACTATCGGATTGGCAACCACGCTTGTTGAACTGGGTTATGTTAATGCGGAGAAAGCAAGAAGGGGACTTGTATTTGATACTCCTGCCGGACTGGTCCGCACAAAGGCAAACATTTCCGGCGGCCGAGTTAAGTCTGTGACCGTCAGAAACGTACCCTCATTCACCTACACTGACAGGGTAATGGATATCCCCTCTCTTGGGAAGATCCCTGTTTCATTTGCATTTGGAGGCAACAACTTCGCCTACGTGAATTCATCAGATTTGAGACTCGAACTTGACCCGAGTAGGCTTGGCGAGTTGCTCGCCGCGGGGAGGCTTCTACTAAGAGAAGTGAAGAGACTCATTCGTCATCCAGTTAACGGAGTAAAAATCAATGGAATCTCTGGAGTATCAATCGTCCAAGATTTCTCACCTAGACATGCCAAGAACATCATGATTGCAGAAAACGATCTTTTCGACAGGTCACCATGTGGCACGGGAACTTGTGGAAGGATGGCAATTCTAAACTCGAATGGGAGACTAAAGAAAGGAGAGAGATTCATCAACGAAAGCATAATCGACTCTAAGTTCGTCGGAAGAATAGCCGATTTTGAGAAAATGGATGGTCACAAAGCCATAGTACCGGAGATCACTGGAACGGCCTATCTCACCGCAATCTCCGACATACTGGTTTCAAACGACGACAGGCTCTCCCATGGATTCCTCGTAGCTTAGTGGATTTTGTGGCCTTTCAGCAGCTTGTACACTTTCTCGGGGGTTATCGGGAGCTCAAGGAACTTGACATTGCTGTCTGAAAGCGCGTCGTCTATGGCGTTCGTGAGAGCTGCAGCAGTTGGAATCGCGGCTCCTTCACCCATTCCCTTGAAACCCCCAAGATTCAACGATGGGGTCTCAACGAAGTCTTGAACCACTTCGGGCATGATTTCGGCAGTAGGGAGCAGGTAGTCGACGAACGTGGATGACAACAATTGCCCGTCGTCACTGTAGACAAGGTCCTCCAAAAGTGCCCCTCCAATGCCATGTGCCAGTGCACCGTGGACCTGCCCTTCGACTGTGAGGGGATTTACCAGGACGCCGGCATCGTCGACTATGAAGTACTTCAGGAGCTTCAGGGAGCCTGTCTCGGGATCGACTTCTATCATCGCAAGGTGAGTGGCATAGCTGCAAGTCGTCGGGGTCTCAGGTTCATAGTACGACACGACGTCGAGCCCTGGCTCCATCCCCTCCGGAAGCTGTCCGGAGAAGCGGAGGGCGACGTCCGCCACCCGTTGCAGCGTCAGCGTCTTACCACTCTTCTTGGAAGAGATCACACTGTCCATCATTTCTAAGTCCTCGGGCGCTTCGTTGAGCAAGTGCGCGGAGATGTGAAGTATCTTGTCCTTCATCTTCCTCGAGGCCTTGATGCATGCTCCCCCGCTCGCGACCGTAGACCTGCTGGCCCAGGCTCCCCAGCCGTAGGGTGCGCTCTGCGTGTCGCCCTCTCCGACGTATACGTCCTCAAACCTCGCTCCCAAAGCGTCTGAAATCACCTGCGCGAAGACAGTCTCGTGGGCCTGCCCCTGGCTCGCCGTCCCAAGCTGGCCGGTCACCTTCCCGGTAGGGTCGACCATGAGGTGGCATGACTCCCAGCCGCCCACTGCCCACCCTAGAGGTCCCTGCAAGCGAGAAGAGCCGGGCGCAGTGTATTCGACGTAGGTAGCGAGACCTAGCCCTATCAACCTCCCCCGCTTCTTCTGCGCCGACTGCTCCCTCCGAAGCCCGTCGTAATCAGCCAGGGAGAGGGTCCGCTCCAGCACTTGCCTGTAGTTCCCCGAATCGTAGAAAACACCCACAGGCGTGGTCCAGGGCATCTCGCTCGGGTCTATCATGTTCTTGAGCCTGATCTCGACCGGAGAAAGCTTGAGCTTTCTAGCGATGATGTCCATCATCCGCTCGGTCACGTACGCTGCTACCGGGCGGCCGAAGCCCCTGTGGGGCCCGCACGGCGCCTTGTTTGTCGACACGCACCAGAGGTCGAAGTCATAGTTTCGCAGTCGGTAGGGCCCTGGAATGGCAGCTGCGCTCAGCATCGCAGGCTGGACCTCAGTCCAGAACATTCCAGAGGCTCCGAAATCCGCGATTATCCTGTCCTTAACCCCGAGGAGGGTCCCGTCTATTCTGACCGCGCACTCAACGTAATGGACCTGCTGACGTTCATGCCCTGCGACGAGGAGGTGTTCATGCCTTTCTTCCACCCACTTGACAGGCCTCCCGAGCTTCATGGACAGAATCACTACGCTCACTTCGTCGGGGAAGATAGCAGACTTGATTCCAAACCCTCCCCCGACGTTGGGGGCTATTACCCGAATCTTGTTCTCAGGAAACTCGAGGACCTGAGACAGGAAGGTCCTCATCACATGCGGGAACTGAGTGGAAGCCCACACCGTCAGGAATTCAGCATCACGGTCGTATTGTGCCAGTACTCCTCTATTCTCCATTGGCGTCGGGGAGTACCTGTTGCTGACCAGCCTTTCCCTGAACACAAAATCAGCTTCCTCGAAAGCTTTCTCGGTCCCATTGCTTCGGAGGGCATCGTGAAAGATCACATTGTCCTTCCAGTCTTCGTAGAGTAGCGGCGCGCCAGCCTCCAACGCCTTCTCTGCGTCGACCACGACATCGAGAAGCTCGTATTCGACTTCGACAAGCTCTGCGGCGTCTTCGGCAATACTCAGGCTTGTTGCTGCGACGACTGCCACCGGCTCGCCGACATATCTCACTTTATCCCTTGCGAGCGAAAGTCTCTCAGGCTGTCTTAGTCCTGGCAATGACATCCAGGACACCAGTTGCCTCGCCTCTTCCTTTCCCGTCAGAACATAGACCACTCCAGGCAGAGACAGAGCCTTCGTTATGTCGATGCTTTTGATCCTGGCATGCGCATAGACGCTCCTGACGAAGAAAGCGTAGACCATCTTTGGGAGTTTGATGTCGCCGACGTACGTCCCGAGGCCCTGCACTAGGGGGAGGTCTTTTCTCGGTTTTACCTCCCTTCCGACCATTTGGGTTCCTGCCCTTGCTTCAGACTTTGATTCGAAGATGACGGTCCCACTAGAGGATGACACCCTGTTTCCCCTTTCGAAGCGAGGACTTCAGGATATTAATCCGTTGTTTGCGGGTTCTGTTACTTCTTCGTCTGACTCAACAGTTTTGATCCTCGAAATGCCTCTTTCATTAGAATGGCTGTGACGAGTACAAACAAAGTTATCACAAATGGCAAATAGAATAACCCAATCGAGAGTCCGGTCAACAACGAAAAGAACAACAAGAATGTCGTTCCAGACCACGCAAGGGCCATCCTCTTAGCGACTAGACCAAGAGCGACAACCGCCCCCATCAGCAGTGGAATGACTGCCTGAGGTATCGGGACGAAAACGGTCGTGGACAAGCTCTGACATTCTGCAGCAGCGTAACAACTCACACTAACCCCAGAATATTGCGAACCGACGAGTGTGAGGAAAACTGAGATCGCAGCGATAACCAGCGTGATGCACAATGCAGCGCCGACTACCCAATTCCGTCCATTCATCCAGCTACGGCCTTCGATATCTGATTCCTCTTCTTTGAAGTGATGTCCTCGGCTACCATTGCGTAGACCTTCGCGCAGTCCAACATGTTGGGAATGTACATCGTCCCTCTTGTCTCCTTCCCCGGACCTCCGGAGGGCCCATAATTCACAGCGACTACACCATGCCTCGTGAGAATGTTGGCGTCTGACGACCATGAAAAGTAAACAGTTTCCACCTTCTTGTGGAAAACCGTCTGATGCGCCTTCGCAATCGAACGGCAGACATATTCGTCTGTGCTCACATTCGACCACGCGTCGGTGAGGTAAAGCTCGAGCTCGGGCGTAATTCCGTGCTTCTTCTCCACCTTCGCGAGCACCTTCCCCACTTCCTGCCTTATGTCCAGGGGATGGTGAGGAGGAGGGAACCTTACATCAACGTAGAGGTCACAGAACGCCGGTGTGCGGGAGGCCCTCCAGGGCCAGCCGCCCTCAATCGAGCCCAGGTTGACCGTGGGCTTCGACCCCATGTAGGTGTACCTTGCCTGGTAGTCGGGAATCCAGCGCTCGAGTTCATCGATTACACGGTTCATCTGCTGGATCACATTGGTGACCCCGGCCGCGTGCCCGGTGTGCACAAGGCTTCCTTTGAGGCCAATCCTGAACCAGCAGCTTCCGCTATGGGCTGCCATGAGTCTCAGGCCGGTGGGCTCCCCAAGGACGGCGAAGTCGGCTGTCCCTCCATGCGCCACGAGATACGAGGTACCGTGGCCGTACCCTCTGTACTGGGGACCGCGATAGTTCCCAACCTGAGTCTTCTCGATCTCACCAATCACCCCCGCGATCACGATGTTTCCCGCCACCTTTGTCCCCGAATCTTGGATTGCGCGGACTGCAGCGATGTATGCGGCCAGAGCCGACTTCATGTTGAAGGCCCCCATTCCGTAAATCCAGTCGTTCTTCACGTAACCCCATGGGGGCTCTGACGGGTACACCGGCGAAATCGCCTTCAGTATTTCGGGAGACTCGCTCGCAGCGAACGAAGTGTCGAGGTGTCCGTTGAACATGAGGGTGGCGGCGTCCGGATTCCTTCCGGGCAAAAAGCCGAGGACGTTGAACCGGCCCTGCTCCACCTCCTGCATAGTCACCTTCATCCCGATCGCCCGGAGCTTGAACGCGTACAACTCTCCGACCTCGCCCTCCTTTCCAGTAGGACTGTCGACGTTCACCAGATCCAATGCGTCTTTGACCAGCTTGGCGCGGTCGATTTTTGGAACTATACGACTAGAAGGCAACCGCTATTCGCACGTCGACCCGGTTCTCACTCCTTGTCTTAAAGACGCAACATGTGAATCTGTATCATGTATCATCTGCAGGAACCTTTTTGTCATAATGCCCCGAACAACTTCTGTGCGGGGCCCCGTCCTATGGGATGTACACGACGGGGTCTTGACCATTGAGCTGAACAGGGTCCGGGAGATGAACATCCTGGACGTCCCGACAAGAAAGCGCATCCTCGCGATTCTCAGAAGGCACGAAGAGGACGACGGGGTGAAGTGCGCAGTCATTGCTGCGCGCGGCGACGTCTTCAGCGCAGGGGCTGACCTGAACTTCCTCTTCGGTCTCCGGGGAAGCAGGACGCACGCCTACGCGAAGTTCGTCCGACAGTTCCTTGACTACGTGGAAAACTACCCGAAGCCCACGATCGGCGTCGTCAATGGCCTTGCAGTCGGGGGAGGAGTGGAGCTCTTGATGGCCCTGGACATCATAATCGCCACCCCTGAATCTCGTTTCGGCCAAACTGAGCTGAAGGTGGGCCTTGTTCCAGGCGGAGGAGGGACGCAACGTCTTCCGAGATCCATCGGCTTAAGAAAAGCCACGGAGATGGTCTTTACCGGTGGCCTTGTCTCTGCTCAAGAAGCCTACGAGTGGGGCCTCGTAAACCGGGTCGTCCCAAGGGAATCGATTCTCCACGAGACTGAGAAGCTTTGCGAGAAACTGAAGTCGATGAACCCATCGAATCTCAGATTGGTCAAGGAGCTGATGAACAAGGGCACGAGGATGAGTCTGGCGGACGCTCTGATAATGGAGAGCGACGCATATACGGCAGTCTTGGACAGTCCTGAAGCGAAAGCAGCCATCAGGGCCTTCCTGAAAGGGAAGAAAAAGGGCTGACGTTCCTCTGCCTATCTCGGCTTCGTCGCTAACTTCGCGGTTCCCTTCGAAACGACCGAATTGACGATTGCCACGAACTCTGCGTCTTCCACATTCGATTTTGTCTCTTCGGCCTTCTTTTTCACCTGGGCGAGTATCTCCTGGACTTGTTCGGCATTCGCCTCGAGACCAAGCTCCTTCAACTTCCACTCTATGGAATGCCCCCCGGATTTCTTTCCGAGGAAGACGCCGTGCTTGTTTCCGACAACTTCAGGAAGATAGGATTCCGAGCCAAGGTTGTACTTCATCCACCCAGCGACAGAGATGCCTGCTTCCCTGGTGAAGACCCTCTCTCCGACGACCGGCTTATTGGGCGCCATGGGGAACCTCGTAAGCTCCTGAACGAGTTCAGAGAGCTCCTTTAGCTTCGAGAACTTCAGATCGATTGGCAGACCGTACAAGTATTTGAGAGACATCGCAAGCTCCTCAAAGCAGGCGTTTCCTGCTCTCTCTCCAATCCCGTTGACTGAAGTATGAACCACCGACGCCCCGTTCTGAAGGCCTGCAATCGCCACGGCTACCCCCAGCCCGAAGTCGTCGTGCGTGTGGACCTCCAGTGGTTCCTTGACGGCTTGCCTGACTTTGCTGACGAGCTTCCCAAACCCTTCGGGAGAAGCGCACCCAAAGGTGTCGACGACGACGAAGGCGTCGGGGTGAGCTCTCTTGGAGACTTCGGAGAATATGCGCGTCAGAAAGGCCGGGTCTGCTCTGGTCCCGTCGACACCGAAGAAAGCAGCCCACAGGCCATGTTGTTTCGCATATTCGATTGCGTCGACCGCTTTCTCAATAACCTGGTCGTAGGTCCAGTTGAACTGCTTCAGCTTTGGGATTCCCACAGGGGCTTCGCAGATTATCCCACTGACATCGCATCGCAGCGCGGCATCGATGTCATCCTTCGCCACTCTTGAAAATGCAGTGACCTTGGCCTTGAGCCCGAGATGGGCAATCTCCTTCACGGCATCGGCGTCCTCCTGGGAGACGACCGGCATCCCCGCCTCGATTCTCTGCACTCCCACTTCGTCGAGTTTTCTTGCGATTTCCACTTTCTCTTTGCGTCTAAGAACCACGCCCGGCGTCTGCTCGCCGTCCCTCAGAGTCACATCGTGGAATACAACCTCCTTGGGGAAGTGAAACTTCGACAGCGTTTCTAGGTCGTAGTCAAAGTGACTAACCCAGCTGTCCTTTCCTACCCAACTTCCGCTCTCGAGATTCTCTGCATCGAAACTAAATCCATCTGAGTTGAGCCGCTTCAAATTCTCTCAGTTACGTCTCGTTCCGAGGCTGTGTCCCGTCAAAAACCTTTCGAGTTTGCAGGCTATTTTCCAGACTTGTGTTTTGCCACGTTTGTCATGGGGCCTGCGTGGCGTCCTGCCCTGTTTCCTTCAATTAGTTTGTAGACGTCCTGCGGGTTCTGATGCGAATCTCTGATTTCAACTCCCAGGGGACTGAGTGCGTCTTCAACCGCATTAGCAATCGCAGCTAGGGGCGTTCCTCCCCCTTCACCGACTCCTTTGATCCCCTTAGGCGCGAAGAGTGATGGGGTCTCCATGCTCTCCGTGTCCATGTGCGGGATGTCGAGGGCGGTCGGAACCAAGTAATCCACGAACGTGCTGCTTTGAAGCTGGCCGTCTGTGTTGTAGACGAAGCTCTCGTACATGGCTGCCCCGATGCCATGGGCTGCAGCTCCGTGCACCTGCCCCTCAACAATCAAGGGGTTGATCTGCCTCCCACAATCGTCAACAATCGCGTATTGTAGGATCTTGAACTTCCCCGTCTCCCGGTCTAACTCAATGACTGCCGCGTGGCTCTGGTAGGAGTACGTCAAAGTCTGGTTAAGCCTCTTCTTTTCGTCTGGCAGGCCGAAGTCAGGCTTCCAGTAGTTGATCGCCACCAGCCCCGGCTCCATCCCTTCGGGGAGGAGCACGTTGTTGACCCAGGCGATGTTTCCTATCTGCCAAAGCAGGATGCTCTTGCCCGAGTCCCTGTCGACGGCTGCCCCGTCTTTGAACACGATTCTTTCCGGGTCTGACTTCATGACATGGGCCGCTATCCTCGCGGCCTTCTCCTTGAGCTTCTTGGCAGCTCCCAGCAGGGCCCCAGTCCCCATCACCGCACATCGGCTCGCGTAGGCCCCTGACTGGTGCGAGTAGGGATTCACGGTGGAGTCGAAGCCCATCAGGACATTGACCTGGTCGGGATGCACACCGAACTCGTCGGCCACCACCTGGGAGGCGAAGGTTTCGTGGCCCTGTCCCTGGGGGACAGTGCCCAGGGCAACCTGAATCCCTCCGAGTGTGTCTATGGAGATTCTTGCTCCTTCCGAATTCCCTGAGAACGGGTTGTCGGGGTTCCCTATCTTGACTTGAGCAAAGTTGTTAGTCCCAGAGTCCAGAACAGTCGAGAGACCGATGCCGATCAGCCTCCCTGTCTTCCTCCCCTCTTCCTGCTCCTTCCTCCATCTCCAGTAGTCGACCAGTTTCACGACCCTGCGAAGCGACTCCGGGTAGTCCCCTCCGTCGTAGATCCCACCGCTTGGAGTCACATACGGCATCTCATCCGGTCTGATGAAATTCTTCAGTCTCACTTCGGTCGGGTCCAATCCCAACTCCCTCGCCACGATGTCGACGCAGCGTTCGAGCATCCACAGGTGCTGCATCCTCGAATATCCTCTGTTGGGCCCCACCGGGCATTTGTTCGTTACGCCCTGGAAGAACTCCATCTGGAAGTTCTTGAACCGGTACGCGCCCGGAGTGACCTGAGCCCAGATGGTCGCGCCAGCTGGCTCATATCTGGTGTAGCCCCCGCAATCGTCCCAGGCCTTGACTTTGAAGCCGAGAATCGTACCGTCGTTCTTTACCGGAATCTCTACTGCGAATGTCCTTTCGTTGCCGTGGTTCGCCGCCAAGAGATGCTCTGTCCTCGACTCTATCCATTTGACAGGGCGCCCGGATTTCATCGCGAGCATACTCGCCAGGACCATGTACGGGTAGCTGATGATCTTCGTTCCGAATCCTCCGCCTATGTCTCCCGTAACCATTCTGATCCGGTTGGATGGAAATTTGAGTGCAAAAGAAATCCAGGGGATACAGAACATTGGCATCTGATTGTTGTTGTACAAGGTGAGAACGCCCGTCGCTTTGTCGTAGTGCGCAAGGACCGCGTTGTTCTCGATGGGCGTCGAACTGAACCTGTGGAAGTGAAGTTCCTCCTTCAGCACTTTGTCAGCGTCATTCATCGCCGCCTCCATGTCTCCGTAGTCCCACATTTCGTGGAAGACCAGGTTCGAGCCCACCTCCTCGTGAATCACCGGCGCCTTTGGCTGCAGGGCCGCGCGCACATCCAGAACGTGGTCAAGAACTTCATATTCGACTTCGATAAGTTCCAGCGCGTCTTCAGCCAAACTCCTCGTCTCGGCCACCACCGCCGCCACCGGTTCACCGACGAAGTGGACCTTCCCGACAGCCAGGCAGTAATCTTTCATCTTGTTGGCCGGCGCGGCGGAAATCTGGAGGAAAGGATCCGTCTTCTTCGCCACCTCGTCGCCGACCAAGGTGCAGACGACCCCATCCATTGCCTCAGCTTTGCTGACATCGAGTTTCGAGATACGAGCATGGGCGTAGGGACTTCTCAGCACTGCGACGTACGCCATGCCTGGCATCTTCACATCGTCGACAAACTTGCCAAGACCTGTAATCAGCCGATAGTCCTCCTTTCTCCTCAGGGGACGTCCCATCCAAGGAACGGCCTCCTTCTCTACGAGTTTAGTTACTGCTGACAGGTCCCCGCTACTCTCCCGCTGGCAATCTGCGCCTGCATGATTTTAGCTTTAGTTGGGGAAGATGTCTAGAGGAATCGTTGTTCCCACCACCCAGTTGGGCTGGTCGACGATTTCGTGTATCTTCACGTCAGCAGCAACGCTGCACAGGACGTACGCGTCCTCCTTTGTCAACCCGTAGGTCTTTGTTAGATGGGCAATCATGTTTCGAACGGAATCCTTTGTCACTGTCATCAGGTCGGGTCCGATGCCTGTCGCGGTGTAGTATCCCTTTTTCGCCTTCTCGTCGCCTTTGCTGAAATACCTCGGCCAGCTGAGTTTGGAGTCCTTCTTGACCCCGAACTTGAACCTCGCCGTCCCGGGGCATTCGATTGCAGTCACGCAGACTTCTCCGTCCCCCATTGCTGCATGGAGGTCGCTGGTCGAGAAGAGCGCCCCGTCGACGAAGACAGGGAGTTCCAGGATGCTCCCCGCAACCAAGTGTCTGATGTCCATATTCCCACCGTTCTTTCCCGGTGGGAGGACTTCGAAGGAGCCTTCTTCCGGTAACGCGACTCCCATGGTACCGCAGAAGGGCCTGATTGGAATTCTGATCCCTCTCTCGAATTCAGCGAAATGTTTCTTCCTCAGATTCCACAAGTACAGGTAGGGTTCCTGAAACTCTTCGAGCAGGCCAAGGCCGTTGACGATCGCGGACCACCCCCAGTCCCCTGTCACAACCTCCAGGACCTCGACGGTTAGGGTGTCCCCCGGCCTCGCTCCTTCTATGTAGACTGGGCCTGCCATGGGGTAGAGTTTGGAGATGTCGAGATTCTTTACGGCATCAACCTTCGAGTCTTCTTTGATCTGCCCGCTAGTCACCTCGTTGATTTCGAAGGTGACGTCGTCGCCAGGCCTTATCGTAAGCGCAGGTTTGTGGGCCTTGTTCCATTTATAGTGGAATGTGTCTAGCGTGATCCGTTGCGAGGCCACTGACTTTCCTTCCTGTTAGGGGCCTCTAATCCTTTTCGAAAGTCGGCTCGTTCCAATTGACGCCTGGCTAACCCAAAATCCTCTCTGTCTAGGCCCCGATGATGAGTTCAACCCAGACTCGGGTTGTAGACTTGCCCCTTGCATTGACCAAAGTGAGGAATGTCGCTTTTCTGTTAGCCAACTCTCTGAGTCCTTTCGTACAATCTCCGCTAAATGTCATGACTCCCTTAGCTTGCTCCCTCCAAGCAGAAGTGCTCCCTATTTCACCTTCCACTCTGTAAGTTGCTCGACCGTTTCCCTTCAGATAGAGGATTCCCGCTCCTTCCTGTCTGTCACGGGTTGTTCCTGTCGAATGAATCCTAACGGTTTGAAGGCTGGTCAACTCTCGCCCTTTGAACCGTCCTTTGCTCACCATGCTAACTTCTTCGAGCGGTTCGCCATCAGCGACCCTGAAGGTGGCTGACTTGGCTCTCAACTCAAACAGAGGGGGTCGGTTTCGAACCATCCTTGCTCGCATTTATGAATCACGTTTGGCTCACTTATCCTCTGCTATTACTTTTGAGTCCATTGCCCTTTGAGGGTATCCTTTTCTGAAGTGCCCTATGCTACCTGCGGAGCAAGTTCAACCTGCGACTTCCTTCCAAAGTCGATGTCGTAGTGGCATTCAATCCAGTGGTCCTTCTCCACCTCCACAAAGGGCGGAGCGTAGGCCCTGCACTTCTCCGTGCCGAAGGGACATCTCCCCATGAACCTGCATCCCTCAGGAATGTCCACCGGGCTCGGAACGTCCCCCTGAAGGGCTGCCAACTGCTTCCTCTTCGAAGGGTCGGGAAGGGGGACGGAGGAAAGCAAAGCCTTGGTGTATGGATGCTTGGGATTCTCGAACAGCCTCTCAGTCGGCGCTAGCTCTACGACTCTTCCCAGGTACATCACCGCCGTCCTGTCGCACATCTGCTTGATCACCGCCAGGTTATGAGAAATGAAGAGGTAGGTCAGCCCCATTTCCCTCTGCAGGGCCCTGAGGAGGCTGAGGATCTGGGCCTGGACAGAGACGTCTAGGGACGAGGTCGG
>JAPCJK010000089.1 GCA_027886975.1 Nitrososphaerota archaeon | reverse complement strand
GGGAGTCTTTCAGCCAGCCTGATGGCGGCCTTGGAAGCCTCGACGTCCGCCTTGCTGATCTCCCCCTTTCGCAGCCTCGCTTCACAGTTCGCACACAGGATCCCAGTCTTGGCGTCGAAGTTGCAAATAGGTAGCTTAAGAGGCAAATTTCTGGGACTCCTGTTCTCCGCTCACGGATAAGATTTTTGGGGTTAATCTAAGGCTCCGAACAATCCATCGGAATCCTTTATTCCATACGGCTGGGGCAAATCGCAGGGGATTAGGTTGAGGACGAGGACCCTCGCACTGTTCTCATGTTTGATTGTGCTTACGATCGCTCTCGGTGCCCTTTCACTTGGGTTCTCGACTTCCTTGCAAGGTGTTTTTCCCTCTAAGCCAAATGTCAACCCGACGACCACACAGCAACATGGAAACCTTCTGGTTAGGGCCTTGTATGGGAGCGGAGCGCCAGTTTCCAACGCGTCTGTCCTGATCAGGGACCTCGCCTCTCGACTTCTCTTTCCGCTCCCATTCCACACAAATGCGAGCGGGGAACTTTCGCTGTCACAATCCCCTGGTCAGTACAAGGTGGGAGTCTTCAACGACGAGTTCCAGACCTCGGCGACACTGAAGATATCAGGCGGGAACACGACGCTGATGGACATCATAGTCAACAAGGCAATTCGTCCAACCCTGTTCATTGAACTTAGGGCGACTGGGCCCTCTGGGTTCGCTCCGCCCTGGGAACAGGTCGAGGTGGCGATTGCCGCGAATGCAATCCTATTGCATCCAGGCGATACAGTGTTCATCCAAAAGTATCTGTCCCTAGGTCCAAGTGTCACTCTCGTGACACTTCCCAACCAAAACGGTTCTGTCATGATTCTAAATCAAAATGTGTCCGCGGTACTGTTCACATATGGCAACTTGCCAAACAACCCTGAGATCAAAGCGAACGTTGTTTATTCGGACCTCAGAGTCGAGAACCAGACGAGCCTTCTCTGGCTCACTTTGACCGTCAACAACTTCATCTCGTTGGACCTGTGGCCGGGGCTGCAACTGGTTACTTACTCTGCTTATACCCAGGTGTCCACGTATGCAAGTTGATCTCCTACTCCTCAACGGAATAGTCTTTTCGACCCTTGGCATCGGTCTCGCGGTCCGCCTGCGTCGGAAGCCACCCGGCCCCGAGGAGTTGGGAGCCATCTTCAGAAGAGTAGGCTATGCCCTTTCCAAGAGGTTCCCAGACCTACCACAAGGCTTCACATTGCGGGAAGGACTTGCCAGGGCGCATTCGTCCACCCCCGGCATTAACTGGACCTCACTCGAGATGGAGCTTGGCTCCTACGAAGCTTTCAGGTACGGCGGGGGGAACGAGCCATCGGGACCCACCATTGAGACATCGAAGCTGCTCAAGGTTCTAGGAGGCAGCCGATCTTGACCCACGACCTCCGGGCCCGACTCCTGTCTGAGATAGGGAAGATTGTTCTTAGTCGCGAGGAGGAGGCGGGTCTTCTCCTAATCTCCCTCCTGGCGGGTGGGCACGCGCTGCTGGAGGGTGTGCCAGGGGTGTCGAAGACATTGCTGGCGAGGTCTTTCTCCAAGTGTCTAGGCCTGGATTTCGGCCGTGTCCAATTCACGCCCGATATGCTCCCCCTGGACGTTGTCGGGGGATTCGTCTTCAACCTCAAAGAAAGGGAATTCGAATTCAGGAAGGGGCCCGTGTTCACAAACATCCTCCTCGCCGACGAGCTGAACCGGACCCCGCCGAAAGTCCAGAGTTCCCTCCTGGAGGCAATGCAAGAGCGGCAGGTCACCGTCGACGGCCACACAGAAAAGCTCCCGACTCCTCACATGGTTATCGCCACGCAGAACCCGTTCGAGTTCCGTGGCGTCTACCCGCTCCCCGAGGGACAGATTGACAGGTTCATGGTTAAGGTGTCTCTCACCTACCCGACAAGAGACGCGGAGTCAGCGATTATCAGGAGGAATATGACTTCGATGGACGAGTCGTCGATAACCGCAGTAATCTCCAGAGAAGAGCTGCTTGACGCCCTCAGGTTCGTCGGAGAGGTCAAGGTCTCCGACGAAATCATCGACTACATCTCCAGGATAGCTGAAAGGACGAGGAACGACCCTAGGATCGTCCTAGGGGCGAGCCCGAGGGCGATGGTCCACCTGGCCCAGGGTTCGCGGGCGAAGGCCTACCTTGACGGTAGGAACTTCGTCATCCCGGACGACATAAAGAGCTTGGGAGCCTATGTCTTGACTCACAGGATCCGGGTCGCCCCAGACCTGGCCCTCAAGGGCGAAGCAGTCGACCCTCTCTCGCTTGTCAAGGGAATACTGGACGAGGTGACCCCTCCTCGCTAAAACTGACAGCCAGGGGAAAAGACTACCTTTCGGCTGCGGCCATTACCACAGTCATCGCGATGATCATAGGTCCTCCGCTATTCATTTCACTAGGGTTCTTTCTCTCGATTATCGCCGTCGAAACGCTGGTCCTCCTCGGATATGCGAAGCTCTCCTCGGCCACGATCGTTCCAGCCAGAATCAGGGAGTTCAAGCACGAGAAAGCCGTGGCGACTCTGCGTCTGGGATCATTCCGGTCGAAGTTGGTGGGGTCCCGGAGGTTCGTTGTCGTGACCCCATACGGGCTCGAATGCGCGGTCGGAGAGTTCCGGGAAGGGTCAGGAGCACTCACCCTAGAGCCATCTAGGGCAGGCAGGTTCGAGGACCTTTCATTGAAGTTGCTCGACGAAGACATTCTCGGGCTGTTCGCGAGAGAGACTATGGTCCCATTGAACGGGTTCGTTCTTGAATCCCTCCCAACTTCCCTCCGCGCCCCGGCCCTTCCAATCTTGGTCTCACCAATTTCTCTGGGAGACATCCCCGCGGGGAGGCGTGGTGGAGGGCAGGAGATGCACATGGTCGAGGAGTATCATCCAGGCCTCGACGCCAAGGACGTAATCTGGAGGAGGGTCGCCCAGTCGCCCACCGAGGAACTTGTCTCACGCACAAGGGAATCCAGCATCCGGAGGTCGGTCACCCTTGGCATCGCCCTCACGTGGAAATCGGATGAATCCAGGGCAGTCCTGCTCGACTTGGCGGCGGAGGCTTTGGGTCAAGTTAGCAAGCTCTTGCTAGAACTCGGAATCTTAGTCCGAGTCTCATTCGTCTCAAAGGCTCGGATTGCTTCTTTCGAATCTTCAAGCCTTCGTGAGCTCACAGAAACAATATTGGCATTGACGGATGTCGACAACGTAGAATTCGCCGAGGAACCCATCTCAGCGTCAGACATTCTCATAGCGGACAAAGTGAAATTCTTCGAAGTTAGGCAACTGGGCCTATCGAGAACCGGCCCCGTTCTGTTGATCTCCGAAACTACGGGCTATTCACACGTTGGAGACAAGGTATTCGTTTTCTCTGGCAAGGAAGACCTCACGGCGCTCGTCGAGTCGGTGATAGAAACTTGAAAGTCAGCCGGAGTACTGTCATCGCTTCGGCTTCCGGCGCCTCCCTGACTCTCCTCTACTTGTCTGCGGTGATAAGGGGCATAATCAGCGGAGCGATCTTCCCCACTACCTCCATCGAAGTAGCTATTCTAGGAACGCTACTAACAAGGCTCCTAGTGATTCTGGCCGTTCCGCGACTGCGCCGCTCATCGTCACTTGCACTCAATATCATGTCGGCGGAAGTGTTGCTCCTCCCCTTCCTCGTTCTCATCTCCCTAATGACCACGGACCCGTTATACCTCCAACTCATCAGGGAAATATTCTTCGCTTGGCCTGCTGCATTTATGGCTGTCTCACCGCTCTATACGATCCCAAAGCTCGTGCAGAGAATCGCCGTCGGGTCAAGTCTTTCCACGGTCATTCCTGCCCTGACCAGCCTGTTTGCTCTCCTGGGTTTCCTCGATTTGGGGCTATCCAACGGCGCACCAGGAATCGGACTGAGCAATGTGACCAAGTTCTCTTTGCTATCAGCGGCCGGTGCAAACTCCCCCCTCGCCTTACCCATTGAGGTGACTGTGACGGGAGTCGCCGCCTACGCCTCGATGATTTTCTACGCTCTTCGACGAGATTCAGGCGTTCCTGTCATTGACTCGATCTTAGCGACGGCAACAGGGGGAGCTTTGCTGGCGTTGGTCTGGGGTATCGTCCTATCCTATGTGACACCCAGTGCACAACTTGTTTTCGGAGTTCCGGCCCTGATTCTGGTGGGACTGGTCTGGGGTTTGTCTCGTGGGCGTTAAGCTGTTACTCCTTTTGCTGCTCATGCTTTCGGTTCCTGCTTTGTCGGTCAGAGCTCAGGTGGCCCCGAACACCCCCCAGCTGGGCCTTGGGTACAGTCCAGGGACCCTGACCCCCGTCGAACAGGGGACTCCGGTGTACACAACAGGGGACGAGTTGTGGGTCGTGTCGTACGGGGAACCATTGAATTTGGAACTTCTGAACTCATCGGGTAGGCTTGTGGGGAACTTCGTCCTCGGCCACATGCAGCCCACCCTCCTGCACGTGTTCACGGGATCGGACAAGCCTGGAAGATGGGTGTTAAACATCACGACTTTCAGCTCTGGCTCCGGAATATCCTTCTTTTCGGTGGGATTGGTTAATCCCGGCATTATCGTTCCCCAAATGACCAATGATAATGTTGATTCCGCGGGGCAATTTTCGTTGAGTTTCAGGGCGAACCTGGGCACTGCCTATGCAACAAGCGCCTGTCTCGTGGGGCAGAATTCAATGGACTCAGTCCCCATATCAATCCCTCCGAGTCTCGGAACCGGGCAGATCCTTCTAACAAGGAACGGCAGCCTGACGACTATCCAACCAAACGGCAGGATACTCACCCCGTTCACGTTCTGGTTCGAACTCCACGCCGGCCGATCGTACGAAGCCCCGAGTGCCTTGATTACCAGAGACTCAGAAGAAGCCGCCACCGCCCCCCTACCCTTCTCGGCTGGACCTCCCATTCCTTTAACCGTCGGACTGGTGTCGTCCACCGCCGTCCGAGAGGGTCGGGCCACGATCCGAGCCTTCTTCGAAAGCTCTGCCGGTCTGCAGACTTTCCAGACGCCCGTCCTGATACCGGACACTTCGACTTGGGATTCGCTCCTCGGCTGCTCGAGCTCGATAGATGGAGTGGGTTCGAATTTTACGGCTTCAGTTTCCCTGAAGATCGCACCGAACCTCTGGCCCAGGTCGATGTACATGATGTACGCCGAATCCGGTGTCGAAGCATTCTCTCGAGTCCCAATTTCCGTCTTCCCCTCAGTCGTGGACCTCATCGCCTCTCCTTGGAGCGCTCCATTGACTGATAGTGGCCTCTCCCTTGCTCCTCTATCTGGCGCGACGGCCGCGGTTGGAAACAGCACCGTTTACATTATTTCCAGCAACTATCCCGTGGAGGCCACCCTCCTGATTCCGGGCCCTTCGGCAACTCAGCCACTACTGATATCACAGCCTTTCACCGTCGTTTCCGTCCAGTTGACAGCCGGTAAGGTAGTTGTCCAGTCTCTCCTCAACGGCGAGGCCTTCTCCAATTCTAGCGTGTCGCTAAGACTCGGCAACCAGATCATTGCGACAGGGAAGGGGAGCCCCACATTCTATGTCCCTCCTGGGTCATACACACTTTTCGCATCATATCGCGGTGCCAATAGGAGCCAAGTGATTGCGGTTGCCAACAATAGCCAAAACTCCGTCGCCTTCGAATTTGGCAATCCGACAACACAGGTGGACTATGTGCTTATGGTGACCGCGGTCATAGGAGCTCTCGCTGGCGGGGTTCTATGGGCGAGCCTGGTCCGGGACTGGAGAAGGAAATCGAAGTTCCGATAAGAAAGAATCCTAGCCCAAGCTGGCTTCACAGCATGTCGACCGGGCATGCTAACCGTCTCCTGATGCTACTTGCCGAGTTTAATTTCTATCGAGGAGACGTTGCTCATTCCGCCCGTGATGGTGCTTTTGACCTGTTCTGTGTTGATTGCGATGGACTGCACCTTGATGTCAGTGGCGAACCTCTTCGTCAACACCTGGGCTACGTCTACAGCCCGCGAGATGGCCCTTCCTCGGGCCTTCACGGTGACGAAGTCCCCTCCGTTGTTGATCTGTGTCAGGCAGGCAAGAACGTAGTTCACTACGACTGGGTACAGGTTCTACCTGCTACCCATTTGTCGGTTTCTTGCCAACATAGATCGTATTTGGTTCGCGTGGTGGCATTTCCATTTCTTCATGTTCTGGTTGACTGGCCATTAATTCGCCTTTTCTAACCGCCTATTTAGGCGCTGTGGATAATTTATCCAACGCCGTTTCGTCGTCAATTTGTGGCCAATACCAAACTCCTCTTCGCACTGGTCTAGCCCCACACTGTGCGAAAGGATGAGGAACAGCCTGGGGAACGATTGGTCCATGGCAGAGAATACAATTAACCTCAACGATTGATTTCTCGTTGCGGAGGTATGGTCTGACTTCGCGCAGCAGTGTGTACGCTACCACTCCCTGAGCCATGACACTCCAGCGCAGGTCGAGGGTATGCGTTATGGTATTTGCATTCAAAGACCTACTAGGAGGATAGTGGGCGATAAGCTCAGCGAGATATGCCAGGTCGCCCCGATATTTCATCTTGACCGCCAAATAAGCCGTCCAAGCTCGTCTACCTTTTCTCAATTTTAGGAAGTATCCTACAGCGACTTCAGTATCAACTAGTGTCCCTATGAATTGCTTCTGGATTGGCGTCAGAACCGATATCGCTTCCAGTTGAATCTTGGACCTGGTGATGCTCTCTTTCAGAACACGGAAACCATCGTACAGGACCAGGCCAGCCCCATTCGCGTACCGCCCCAAGGCCTCTGAGTGGTTAGACGTGTCAATCCATTTGACCTGCACTAATAATGACCCATGTGATTCGCGAAATGGTCAAAGTCATGAGAATTAGGCGCTACCTTTAATCCCGATGAGCCGACCGCGCGCCCTATGCGACTTTTCGAGTATCAGGCGAAAGACCTCTTCACAGTCAATGGGATTCCCATACCCAAGTCAATCCGGGCCGATGACCTCTCAGAGGTAGTAGATGCGTTCTCGAAGCTTAGCCACCCAGTCGCTTTGAAGGCCCAGGTGCTCGCGGGCGGGAGGGGGAAAGCAGGCGGAATAGCCATCGTTGATGATCCAACCAAGGCCGAGCAGGAATCGCAGCGAATCTTCGCCCTGTCAATCGGCGGGGAGAAACCCAGCGCCATACTCGTAGAGGAAGCCTATCCCCACGACTCTGAGATGTACCTCTCCGTCACTCTCGACAGGGGTGACCGAGCCTTCGTTACCATCTC
>JAPCJK010000088.1 GCA_027886975.1 Nitrososphaerota archaeon | reverse complement strand
ACTTCTTCTTCCTCAATAGGTTCCCGTCCGCGGCCAAGCCCTTCTACGTGATGCGGGTCGACGACGAGCCCGAATTCGCCCGCTCGGTTGACCTCGTATACAAGGGTCTTGAGCTTTCTTCAGGGGGCCAGCGGGAACACCGTCACGACAGGATAGTAGCCCAAATCAAAGAGAAGGGGTTTGACCTCGAGGCGCTGAAATGGTTCACTGAGCCCTTCAAGTTCGGAGTCCCACCCCACGGAGGCTACTCCTTCGGCATCGAGAGGTTCGTAGCCTATCTCCTGGGAATCGAGAACATCAAGGAAGCGACCCTCTTCCCAAGAGACCCCGAGAGACTACAGCCCTAGGGATGCAGCTTCGAAGCAGCTTCCCTTTCGGTCTCGACGAGGAGTTCTATCCCGCGGGCCCGCCTTACGGCGTCCCTCAGCTTGTCGAAGTCCCCTATTCGTCTCTCGCTTCTCTTTGCAGGAACAATGACTTTCGTCTTCTTTCCCCCGTCGGAGAGCCAGACCGTGTTCACTGTAAGTACTTTCGCGGGGAAGAAGACATCCTCGAGAAACTTCCTGTCGTTCCCTCCGGCTCCCACAATCCAGACCTTCCCTTTGAGCGCCGTCTCCAGTTCCGAATACATCGAAGGGTTGGACCTCAGCACGGGAATGTCTTTCTGTTCGAACTCAAGAACATAGTTCCCTCCTCCGTCGAATGCGCGCCTGAGCGCCACTCTGTTGAGTTCAGGTAGCCTGTCCGACAATCCGATGGCGGCTTTCGAAGCCTCAACGTCCGCTTTGGTGATCTCTCCTTTTTGCAGCCTCGCCTCGCAGTTCGCACACAGGATCCCGGTCTTGGCGTCGAAGTTGCAAATAGGAAGCTTCAGAGGCAAATTTCCGGGCCTGCCGTTCCGCGCCCACGGATAAGATTTTTGGGGTTACTTCACTCCTCTGAACTGTCTAGCGGAATCCTTTATTCCACGCCATTCTCGCGAACGAAAGGATTAGGTTGAGGCCGAGGACCCTCGCGCTGTTCTCATGCTTGATTGTGCTTACAATCGCACTCGGTGCCCTATCTCTTGGGTTCTCGACTTCCCTACAAGGCGTTCTTCCCTCCAAACCAAACGTCAACCCGACGACATCACAGCAAGATGGAAACCTGATGGTTAGGGCCTTGTACGGAAACGGAGGCCCGGTCATCAACGCGTCTGTCCTGATGCGGGACCTCGCTTCTAGACTTCTCTTTCCTCTTCCATACCACACGAATGCGAGCGGGGAACTGTTGCTGTCACAATCCCCGGGCCAGTACAAGGTGGTGGTCTCCAACGACGAGTTCCAGACCTCAGCGACCCTGATGATATCAAGCGGGAACACGACGCTGATGGACGTCAGCGTAAACAAGACGATACGTGCAACTGTGTTCAACGAACTTAGGACGACCGGGCATTCTGGGTTCGCTCCGCCCTGGGAACAGGTCGAGGTGGCGATTGCAGCGAACGAAGTCCTATACCATCCAGGGGACACAGTGTTTGTCCAAAGATATCTATCCCTAGGAACCGGTAATGTTACCGTGATATTTCAGGGACAGAACGGTTCTGTCATAATTGTGAATCAAAATGGGTCCACGATATTGTTAACCTATGGTAACTTGCCAAACAATCCTGAGATCAAGGCGAGCGTTGCCTATTCGGACCTCAGAGTCGAGAACCAGACCAGCATTCTTTGGCTGACCCTGAACGTCAACAACTTCCTGTCGTTGGATTTGTGGCCGGGGCTGCAACTGGTAACTTACTCAGCTTCTAACCAGGTGTCCACGTTTGCAGGTTGAACTTCTAGTGCTCAACGGAATTGTCTTTTCGGCCCTTGGCATCGGGCTCGCAATCCGGCTGCGTCGGAAGCCACCCGGCCCGGTGGAGTTGGGAACACTTTACAGAAGGGTGGGCTATGCCCTGACTAAGAGGTTCCCGGACCTACCAAAGGGCTTCACATTGAGGGAAGGATTTGCCAGAGCATATTCATCCACCCACGGCGTCAACTGGACCTCACTTGAGATGGAACTTGGTTCCTACGAAGCCTTCAGGTTCGGCGGAAGGAACGAGCCATCGGGTCCCGCCAATGAGACATTGAATCTGCTCAAGATTTTAGGGGGCAGCTGACTTTGACCAACGACCTCCGGACCCGAGTCCTCTCCGAGCTGGGGAAAATCGTTCTCAGCCGCGAGAAGGAGGCTGATCTTCTTCTAATCTCCCTCCTCGCAGGTGGGCACACGCTGCTGGAGGGTGTTCCTGGGGTGTCGAAGACATTGCTGGCGAGGTCATTCTCTAGGTGTCTAGGCCTTGATTTCGGCCGCGTACAATTCACGCCCGACATGCTCCCCCTCGACGTTGTCGGGGGATTCGTCTTCAATCTCAAAGAAAGGGAATTCGAATTCAGGAAAGGGCCCGTGTTCACCAATATCCTGCTCGCTGACGAGCTGAACCGCACCCCGCCGAAAGTCCAGAGTTCCCTCCTGGAGGCAATGCAAGAGCGGCAGGTCACCGTCGACGGCCACACAGAAAAGCTCCCGACTCCCCACATGGTCGTCGCCACCCAAAACCCATTCGAGTTCCGTGGCGTCTACCCGCTCCCCGAGGGCCAGATTGACAGGTTCATGGTGAAAGTGTCGCTCACCTACCCGACAAGAGACGCTGAGTCGGCGATTATCAGGAGGAACATGACATCGATGGACGAGTCGTCGATAAGCGCAGTAATCTCCAGAGAAGAGCTGATTGACGCCCTCCGGTCCGTAGAAGAGGTCAAGGTCTCCGACGAAATCATCGACTATATCTCCAGGATAGCTGAGAGGACCAGGAACGACTCCAGGATAAGCCTGGGGGCGAGCCCGAGGGCGATGGTCCACCTAGCTCAAAGTTGCCGGGCGAAGGCCTACCTCGACGGTAGAAACTTCGTCATCCCTGACGACATCAAGAGCCTAGGAGCCTATGTTCTAACCCATAGGATCCGAGTCGCCCCAGACCTCGCCCTCAAGGGCGAAGCGGTCGACCCCCTCTCGATCGTCAAGGGGATTCTGGACGAGGTGACCCCTCCTCGCTAAGGATGACAGCCAGGGGGAAAGACTACCTCTCAGCTGCGGCCATCACCACAGTCGTCGCGATGGTCATAGGACCTCCGCTATTCATTTCACTAGGATTCTTTCTCTCGATCATCGCCGTCGAAACACTCATTCTCCTTGGATATTCGAGGCTCTCCTCGGCCACCATCGCTCCAGCCAGAATCAGGGGGTTCAAGAACGAGAAAGCCACGGCGACTCTGCGTCTGGGATCATTCCGGTCGAAGCTGGTTGGGTCCCGAAGGTTCGTTGTCGTGACCCCATACGGGCTCGAATGCGCGGTTGGAGAGTTCCGGGAGGGGTCCAGCGAACTCACGCTAGAGCCATCTAGGGCGGGTAGGTTCGAGAACCTTTCGTTGAAATTGTTAGACGAAGACATTCTCGGGCTGTTTGCAAGAGAGACAATGGTCAATTTGAACGGGTTTGTTCTTGAATCTCTCCCATCCTCCCTCCGCGCCCCGGCCCTTCCAATCTTGGTCTCACCAATTTCCCTGGGAGACATCCCGGCGGGGAGGCGTGGTGGAGGGCAGGAACTTCACATGGTCGAGGAGTATCATCCCGGCCTCGACGCCAAAGACGTAATCTGGAGGAGGGTAGCCCAGTCGCCAACCGAGGAGCTTGTGTCACGCACAAGGGAATCCAGTATCCGACGGTCTATCACTCTGGGTATCGCCCTCGCGTGGAAATCGAATCAATCCAGGGCGGTCCTCCTCGACTTGGCGGCGGAGGCTTTGGGTCAAATTTGCAAGCCATTGCTAGAGCTCGGAATCGTAGTTCGAATCTCCTTCGTCTCAAGGGCTCGGATTTCTTCTTTCGAATCTTCAAACCTTGGTGAGGTCGCAGAGGCCATATTGGCATTGTCGGATGTCGATAATGATGGACTCGTCGGGGAACCTATCTCAGCATCAGACATTGTCATAGCGGAGAAAATGAACTTCTTCGAAGAGAGGCAACTGGCCCTGTCGAGAACCGGGCCCGTCCTGTTGATTTCCGAGGCCACTGGCTATCCGCACGACGGAGACAAGGTATTCGTTTTCACAGGCAGGGAAGACCTCACGGCGCTCATCGAGTCGGTGATAGAAACTTGAAAGTCACCAGGACCACAGTTATCGCTTCGGCTTCGGGGGCCTCCCTGACCCTCCTTTACTTGTCCGGGCTGATAAGGGGCTTAATCACCGGAGCAATCTTCCCAGCTACCTCCATCGAAGCAGCAATTCTGGGAACACTGCTGACAAGGCTCCTAGTGATTCTGGCGGTTCCGCGACTGCGCCGCTCATCGTCACTAGCTCTCAATATCATGTCGGCCGAGGTATTACTCCTCCCCGTCCTCGTTCTCATCTCCATAATGACCGCGGACCCGTTATACCTCCAGATCATTAGGGAAATATTCTTCGCTTGGCCAGCTGCTTTCATCGCTGTCTCACCGCTCTATTTGATCCCAAAGCTCGTGCAGAGAATCGCGGTCGGGTCAAGTCTTTCCACGGTTATTCCCGCCCTGACAAGTCTGTTTGTTCTCCTGGCTTTCCTCGATTTGGGGCTGGGCAACGGCGCGTCAAGCGGGCTGAGCAATGTGACCAAGTTCGCTCTGCTATCAGCGGCTGGTAGAAACTCCCCCCTCGCCCTACCCTTAGAGTTGACTGTGACAGGAGTGGCCGCCTACGCCTCGATGATTTTTTACTCTCTCCATCGCGACTCTGGCCCGCCTGTCGCTGACTCGATTCTAGGGATTGCATCTGCGGGAGCTTTTTTGGCCTTGGCCTGGGGATTCGTCGTATCCTACGTGACAACGAGCGCCCAACTTGTCTTCGGAGTTCCGGCTCTGATACTGGTTGGACTGATCTGGGGGTTGTCTCGTGCAAGGTAGGCTCTTACTAATACTGCTGCTCTTGCTATCGGTTCCTGCTTTATCTGTCAGGGCTCAGGTGGCCTCGGGCGTCCCCCAATTGGGCCTTGGGTACAGCCCAGGAACCTTGACCCCCATCGAGCAAGGGGGTCCGGTGTACACAACAGGCGACGAGTTGTGGGTCGTGTCGTACGGGATTCCATTGAAAGTGGACCTTCTGAACTCATCGGGTAGGCTCGAAGGGACCTTCGTCCTCGGCCATATGCAGCCCACACTCTTGCACGTGTTCACAAGTTCGGACAAGCCTGGAAGATGGTTGTTCAATATCACGACCTTCATCTCTGGCTCCGGATTCTACTTATTTTCCGTAGGGTTGGTTGAACCTGGGCTTATCGTACCTCAAATGAACTCAGTTCATGTCGATTCCTCTGGGCTATTATCATTGGGTTTCAAGGCAAACCTGGGCACTGCCTATGCAACAAGCGCCTGTCTCGTGGGGAAGAACTCAATGGATTCTGTCCCTATCCCGATCCCTTCGAGTCTCGGGACTGGCCAGCTCCTTCTAACAAGGAACGGGAGCATGACGACCATCCAGCCAAACGGCAGGATAATCACCCCATTCACGTTCTGGTTCGAACTCCACGCTGGCCGCTCGTACGAAGTCCCGAGTGCCTTAATCACTCGAGACTCAGAAGAAGCCGCCACCGCCCCCCTCCCCTTCTTGGCTGGACCCCCTATTCCTTCAACCGTCGGACTGGTATCGTCCACCGCTGTCCGAGAGGGTCGGGCCACGATTCGAGCCTTCTTCGAGAGCTCTGCCGGTCTGCAGACGTTCCAGACGCCTGTACTGATACCAGACAATTCAACCTGGGCCTCGCTCACCGGCTGCTCAAGCTCGATAGATGGCGTGGGTTCGAACTTTACGGCTTCGGTTTCCCTCCAGCTCGCGCCAAACCTCTGGCCCAGGTCGATGTACTTGATGTATGCCGAATCAGGCGTCGAAGCGTTTTCTCGAGTCCCGATTTCTGTCTTCCCCTCAGTCGTAAACTTGGTAGCCTCTCCTTGGAGCGCTCCTTTGACTGACAGAGGCCTCACTCTTGCACCCCTAGCTGGAGTGACGGCCGCGGTTGGAAACAGCACCGTCTACATCATTTCCAGCAACTATCCCGTGGAGGCCACCCTCCTGATCCCTGGCCCTTCGGCCACTCTGCCATTCTTGATATCTCAGCCCTTCACCACCGACTCCGTCCAGTTGCCAACCGGCAAGATTGTAGTCCAAACTTTCCTCAACGGAGGGGCCGTCTCCAACTCTAGCGTATCGTTAAGACTTGGCAACCAGACAATTGCGACAGGGAAGGGGAGTCCTACATTCTATGTCCCGCCTGGATCTTACACACTTTTCGCATCATATCGCGGCACAAATAAGAGCCAAATGATTGAGGTTGTCAGCAACAACCAAAACTCCGTCGCCCTCGAATTTGGTAGTCCCACATCACAGGTGGACTATCTGCTCATGGTCACCGCGGTCATGGGGGCTCTCGCTAGCGGGGTTCTATGGGCGAGTCTGGTCCGGGACTGGAGAAAGAAATCGAAGCTTCGACAAGAGGAATCCGATAGCCCACGCTGACTTCACAGCATGTCGACCGGCACTTCGTGCGTCTCCTAAGGCTACTTGCCGAGTTTGATTTCTATCGAGGAGACGTTGCTCATTCCGCCCGTGATGGTGCTCTTGACCTGTTCTGTGTTGATGGCGATGGATTGCACTTTGATGTCAGTGGCGAACCTCTTCGTCAACACCTGGGCTACGTCAACAGCCCGCGAGATGGCCCTTCCTCGGGCCTTCACGGTGACGAAGTCTCCTCCGTTGTTGATCTGTGTCAGGCAGGCAAGAACGTAGTTCACTCAGACTGGGTATAGGTTCTACCTGCTACCCATTTGTCGGTTTCTTGCCAACATAGATCGTGTTTGGTTCGCGTGGTGGCATTTCCATTTCTTCATGTTCTGGTTGATTGGCCATTAAATCGCCTTTTCTAGGCGCCTATTTAGGCGCTGTGGATAATTCATCCAATTGCATTCCATCATCAATTTGGGGCCAATACCAAACCCCGCGCCGAAGACGGGTTGCTCCGCATTGAACAAATGGATGGGGACTGTCGGGCGAGACTCTAGGACCATACTTCATTATGCATTCGACTTCAATAATTGACTTCTCGTTGTGAAGATATGACTTTACTTCCTTCAACAGTGCGTATGCCACTAGGCCTTGCACCTGCTTACTCCAACGCAGGTCTTTCGTGTGAGTTATGGTGTTCGCGTTAAGGGATCGGCTAGGCGGCCCACCTCCGATTAATCTTGAAAGATAGGCGACGTCTCCACCGTACTTCATCTTGACTGCAAGGTATGCCGTCCAACGCTTCTTGCTATGTTTGTT
>JAPCJK010000087.1 GCA_027886975.1 Nitrososphaerota archaeon | reverse complement strand
GATCACTCCCGGGCCTTGTGGGCCTCACAAGGTACCAGATGCAGGAGTACCGTACGGGGGGGCGTTATCGAGACGCCCCCTCGAGCCGCCACATAATCACTTTCTACAGCAGTTTGTTGGGACAATTATCGGACGATTCGGTAGTGGCAGTCATGGCACACGAACTTGCACACGCCTGGCTCAACGAGCACATCGGGCCGGAGGCTTCGATGCGGAGAGAGGAGGACGCAGACATGCTTGCCGAAATGTGGGGATTCAGCAAAGAGCTCGCAGCACTTGCCGAGGAAACTGAACCCGTCTCCGCCGTGGCGTCGCACTAACAAATTCGGGGTTGGTTGTTACCGATGATGGTAAATACGCACGGATTGACGAGGGTAATTACTTGGACGACTTTCGACTAGGTTTCCAGCTTTCCTTCGACCTTATCCTTCCACTTCTTTAGAATCGCCCCCTTCTTCGTCTCGTACTGCTTCTTGTTGACCAGGCCGCTGCGATAGGCATCCTTAATCCGCGTCAGCTGACTTTCGAAGTCGACCTCGTCCGCGTCTTCGATCTCTTCCGGTATTTCCTCCGCTAGGGGGTTCCCTGATGCTTGCTGTCCGGCTATCGCCTGATGAGGCGTTGGCTCAGAGAAGAACTCCACGGAGAAGTTGATCTGCCTTTGAACCATCAACGATGTGAATTCTCCCAGGTTAGCGACATCATTGTCGTAGGACTCGTTCGGCTGCCGCACCTTCACAGATTCCATTTCGCCTTCTGTATGATAGAGCCCAATCCAGAATGCGGCCGTGATGAACCCTTCGAACTTCTTCGTCTGGTCGGGCAACCCTCGCGAATAGACTGTGATTATGGGCCTCACCCAACCGCGCTCCGCAACCTGCATTGCAGGAGTTGACTATAAGCGTTGGAGATGAACCAGATGGGGGGAACCTGACTTTGGAGCTTGCTTGTACTATCGCAAATGTCTGGGCGTTTGTTCCGTGACTCTGGCGACGTGTATGCTAAATTTTGCTGTACAGACAGTACAAGGACTCTGGTTCCGAAAAGACGATAGTGTAACATTACCACCCTATCATCCATGGCTAGAATCAGGATTCTGGACCAATAACATTTCGAAGCCAAGCACATGATTGATGAGAACAGGACAGTCGACCCTCTCAAGCATTAGAAATCCATTGAACGATTATGTATCACCGCCAGCCCAAATTCCACAATTGGTCGCGCATGCCGTCAGCGCCGGTAGGGCCTAAAATGGAGTCTCTACTCTACGACATCTTGCCCTAGAAATTCCCATGATAATTCATTGCGTCCTCCAGCTCAAGCGCTCGGCATTCTATACTATTGGTGGTTATTTGGTTTCGGGCTTGGGCGATTCATACTCACCGGTTCCAAAAGCACGAGGCTCACTCTTAATATCTGAAGGCAGGTCAATGGTTTCTGGGTCTACACCCCGACATTCGGCCAATTTGCGCCATGCGGCAACTAGATGTCGGCCCGCCAAGACAAGATCATTTTCGACCTTTGCACGCAACCCCTGCTCGATTGGAGCTCCCTGGAGGCGAAGCGTGTCCAAGTCTTTTCTTGCTGCCATTGCTCGCCTATTCTCCTCCCAGGCTTCCTTGTAAGCAAGTTCCTGTTTGGTGCAGTCCCTCTTCTCTGTATGATGCAAGGCAGACCTCGAATCATAGGATACTTGGTCCGATGGTGTCGGGGGGGTAACCGGGACTGTTGTTACTGGCACCTCTTTGGGACCGTCAGGCTTGGTCGTCGGAGGCCGTTGGACCTGAATTACCTTCTCGATTGTCAGCGTCTCGTCGGGGAACTCCCTCCCAGAATCGTTGACCCTGAGCCTGATGCTCACCGTTCCTTCCTCAGACGGCGCGTGCCAGATCACACTGTTCCCCTGGTCGAGCCGACTGTCGCCCCCATGTTCGGCGCCCCTGGGGAAATCCCCCTTGTCGGCGTGCCAGGCGTAGCTTAAGGTGTCGCTGAGCGTGAGTGGACGTCTCGAAGAGAGCTTACAGGCCTTGCCGCTCGGGGTGCACGTGAGTTCAAGGTCGTCTGTATCCCTCCCCATGGCGACGAACCTGACGTATTCGCCTGTCTCGCAAGTCTCGGGCATCATCGAAATCTTGGCGGTGATCGGGTTCCGTCCTGGCCATGAGTGGCCTGGTTGGCAGTCGCCTAGCTTGTCCTCCACTGAGGTTCCAGAGACGAGGGGCTCGGGGTCGACCCAATAGTCATACACATACTCATCAATCTCTTGAAGAAAAAGAGAATTCTTCACGTCCTCTATGACGATCCTCCGCGTTATCTCCATCGTGATGAATGTCCGGATCGGTTCGTGGTCGGGAGGCTTCGTTAGGTCGTCGTGATAGACCGAGACTCTGATCTTCACACTCTTTACTACTGACGTCACTACTGACCCCAGTTTTGGTGATGAGCCCAGCTTTGGCCGGTCTATTGGTCCGGGCTGGAAAAGGACCTCGTCGCCGACATCCGCTGGGGCAGGCAGGCCCCAGTTCTCGGACAAGAGCGAGCCCCCGCTCCTGTTCACGAAACCACCCTCGCCCTTTACCAGCTCCCAAGAAACCCGGAGATTGGCTGGGAGGATGTGCGACTTCCTACTCAGGTCACCGTCTATGCCCGGACACGAGCATTCCTGAATCAGTAGGTGCCAGTCGCTTGACTCGGCTCTTAGTGGAACCGGCTCTTCAGCCGGCGTCACGAATTGGTACGCTCCGCGTTCGGAGGTCTTCGCGTACTTGAGAACCTTACCGACCGCTTTGTTGTTCGGGAAGATGAAGAGGTCCATGAGCTGGTGCTGCCAGCGGTGATTGAGCACGCAGCCGGGGCCGTGTTCCTCATGCTGCTGGACCGGGGTGACGGGCGGGGTCACAGGTGTCGGAGGTGTTGGCGTGACTGGGGTGATTGGTTCTGGCCTAACTGGCTCCTGTGTCATTGGTGGCGTCACAGCCAGTGGCGTGAGTGGTATGACTACCTGCGGCGTAACCTCACGCTCCTTTTTCTTGCTGGAATAATAGTAATACCCTAGAATGCCTCCCCCGCCTATCCCGACCAACGCGGCTTCAGGCCAGTAGTTCGGGAGGGTAAGACCGCCCCCTGTAGTTCCCGGGGAAGTCGAAGTGGATGTCGAGGTAGTTGTTCTCCCAGGCGTGATAGTGAGCTGATAGCTCGAGGAAGTAGGCTGATAGAATCCGTTCCCCGGATAGTTCGCCGTGATCGTAACGGGTGAAGCGCTGGACGACGGAGTGTATGTGACGGTGCAAGACTCGGGGGGAAGCGAGCACGATGTAGAATTGAAAGTGCCCTGGCCGCCCGAGCTCGACCACTGAAGGGTCCCTGTGGGAGGCGGCGGAGCCGCATTGGGGTAATTGACAATCTGGTAGATGTTGTAGCTCAGGTAGACGGTGCAGGTCGCTCCCAACCCGACCGGGTCCGACGAGGGAAAACAATTGACCAGGGCCGAAGTCGGGGACGTAGTTACCGCAACCTGTGTGGTGCCTGAAGCGGGCGAGTTGTTGGAGTCCCCCGCAAAGCTGGCAGTGATCGTTACCGGCGAAGCTAGCGAAGTAGGAACAAAGTAGACAGTGCACTGAACGTCGGTGGGATGGTGGATTTCGATACCGCTTTCACACATCGGTGGGTAGAACCCCCCTGGACCGGTGCTCGACCAGGTGATGTTACCGTCCGGGCTTGTTCCCCCAACCGTTACCGTACATTGGGTGAAACCGTACACGAGCACAGAAGTTGGACTGCAGGAAATAGAAACTGATGACGCATGGACGGTTTGCACCGGAAGGGCGGGCAGGATTGTGAGTAGTAACATCAATGTCACCCCGAGCCCGAGAGCAAACGGACGAAACGGGAGTCCCATTCTGGCGCATCTAGGTGAATATGAAATGAACACGGCCATTGGCACTCGCGGCATTCCCTAGTGCCCCTCCAATTCAGTGGATTCGCCGTTCCAATTACTTAAGCCTTGGAAGTGAGCCCTGGCCTAGCGTTCCAACAGCCCAGCGCTTTAAGCATGGTCCGCGCGGTGGACCGAAGGTCGATATCCAAGGCAAAGCCGCATGAGGAAACCCACTTGTTTCACGTTTCCGGCAAGAACGTCTACAAGAAGAACTCGCTCCTTCTACCTACGTGGTTAAAGGGGCGACTTGAGATATCGAGATACGAATTGGCATCGCCAGGGGGAACGGGCCCAGCTGTGGGTTTGTCCCTCGACCCGAGGCTGAGTCTGGTTCGGCAAGCCTGTCCCAGAGTCGGCGGGATCGAATCGATCTACGCCGTGGGGAGTAGTGCTCGAGGGAATACCGGTCCTGAAAGCGACCTAGATGTAGTCGTCGTCACGAAGTTTCCGACGTACCTAGGTCGTTTCAGGAAACTCATGAGTCTTAGGCGATTCAACATAGAAGTCTATCTGCTTGGCACTTCATTGATTTCAAAAGTGAAGAGTGGCCGATCGTCCTCTTTCATTCCCAAACTCGCCTCATGGAGGAAAGACGGAGTCCTAGTGTACGGCAAGGACACCCTTCCAGGACTCTTCCCTAGGATGGACAAGCATTCTCTTGCGGCGTATGCCTTTGGGGCGGCTGAATCAGTTCTTTGGCATCTTGGGGCCAATTCGAACTCAATCGTTTTCAACGACCCGAGTTACGACAGAAGGTGGATGCTCAAGAGGGCAAGACAATGGTCTGAGTTTGAAGTATTCCCTGGTGTGCCCTCCGAGTGGCGAGAGTTTGGTACTCGCCTCAAGGACCAAATTGTCGCCGATGTGAATCCAACTATCATGTGTCGGCTATTCGCCGACATGCTGGAACAACAGATTCATGACCTGAGGTTTTCCAGCCTGGACCAGGCTGAATACGTCTTCCTAAAACTCCTCACCCAGAGAAGGCTGCTTTGGCGGACGCTTGCGAACAAGGTTCCGATTCAGGAGCGTTATCACAGGGCGATACTCCTCCTGTACAGGAGCGCCGGCGGGGAAGAGGCAAAGATCTTTGACGCTGTGCCCCTGCTGGATGGTCAGCCAATCTCGTCTGGGTCGAAGGACTTCGGCGTTACGTGGGTGCGCATGCAAGAAGCAGTTCTCGAAGACCATAAGACGATGATGGGCTTGGGCGAGATACGGCTCGGCTAATTCGGAACATGTTCACCCGCCCATCTTCTCCTGCCTCCTGCTCCAACGAGCAATATCCGCCGAAATTGATGCGCTAGATGAACTAGAATAACCGTAATGTAAGGGTGCCCTCGAATGTTGAATGGTGCCCTAGCCGGGTCTTGTCAATCTATGCAGGCGCCCCTCTCGAGCTAGACCGCGGGCTCCCTCAGGGTAAAGTTGTCCATAGGGTTTCGCTGTAGCCCTCTGTCGAGCTCCCTGGCAGAGCACTTCTAACCGCGGCGAAGTATTGGTCGATCATCTGAGACCCGTAAATATTCATTGCTTCGTACTTTCCCTTCATATCTAGTATGCTTAGCTTTACCAGAACCGGACTGCAAACACGACCGAAATCGTCGCGGGCAACATCGAGCGGACGTCTGCTGTATGGTTGATCGTCTACGTAATACAAACCCTTGTTCAATTCATGGGCTACCTGGTTCGCGGCACGAAACACAAGTCTATGATCCAAATGTTGTCTGCCCCCATACGGCCAGGGTGAGACCACGTTAGCGACCCCAGTTTCTTTGATCACCCTTTCCAGGAGACTCGTAAGCGTTGTCGAGAGTGGTTCATCGGGGAGTAATGGCCAATCGGGATCCATGATCGCCTCACCATACCTCACTTTGCAATCCGGAAGGTCGAAGTATTTGATCTTCGCACCTATGCTCTTGGCAAAAGCGATATCCTCCGATAACCTGATCCTTGACACTTTGTATATTTCCTCCAAGTCCAGCAATCTGGCCAACAGTTTGACTCGCGACCCACCGAAATGCCCCCTGTTCTTGCGCAGGGCACTGATGAGCTCGTTTGGCCGGGGTAGAAGCTTGGGAATAGTTCGTCCCTGCATGAAGATTCGCCTTTCGATGACCATGTAATTGCTGCGGGCAAATACAGTCACGAGATACAAGGGTCCAGGCAACACGTTCTTCCGCAGCATGCCGAAAGCTTGCATTACCGTGTCATCTGCGTGAGGCGAAACCAGGAGGGTGCCTTTTGACACGATTATGTATCTGAAGTTAGAACTGCAAAGAGCTTTTGAAAAAGCTGTCGAGAGCACTCATCAGTTGAAGCGAGGCTCCAAATGTTGAATTGGCCAAGCCCCGCCTAGCAACTTCACAAAAATCATTAAAAGATGTTCATCTACCCTAATCAAAACCGAAACCAGTGAGGAGAGTAGGTATTCATCGTTTCATCGAAGGTTGATGATTTGGAGATTCGATCATCATTAGGTGTGTTTAGGGTAAACGGCGAAATGTGGGGGGAGAAGGCTTGAAGATAGCAATGGTGCAACCAAACCTGACTTCCATTGGAGGAGCGGAAAGAGTGTTGTCGTGCGTGGCCACGAGGCTAGCCCGCAAAGAGGAAGTGGGAATCTTCACGTTTCAACTGGGGCGAGAGGCTTCTCCTGAGTATGGGTCAGTGCAAATACATGAGATAACTGGGAGGCGTAACATCCGCGGTCGGCTTCGAAGGTATTTTCAAAGGCAGTTGATGAATGAATTAGCCGAGGAGATAAACAAGTGGCGACCGGACGTCGTCTTGCTCAACCAAAATATTTGGCTCGCGGATTGGCTGAGCTCAAGAATTAGAAAGACGCCCTTGGTCATGTACCTCCACGGAACGATCGAGATTGAGTTGGTGCGAAAAATGGTCTACCACATTTCTCGGGAGAAGCCACATTTCCTCCTGCGACCTTACTCAAGTCTCGTTTCTCGTAGACGATATACGAATCTAGGCCTCGGGCTGACCAGACTCGTTCTGTGCCCGTCAAAGTACGTCGAGGAAACCGCGAAAGGTTCCTGGCCAGGCGTTTCGACACGCGTGATCTACAACGGGGTGGATCACCAGCGTTTCTCCCCTACGTGGGAGGATGAAGGGTACGCCTTGTGCATAAGTAGAATCTCGGATGAGAAGAATTTGGAGGTGCTTCTTAGGTCATGTCAGTCTAGCAGTTATCCCGTGGTGATATGCGGTGCCGTATCCCCTCCGGGGGATGTGTTCAAGGCAGCTTACCTGAACGAGCTCATTCAGTCGAGAGGTACGGTCCAAATGGAGATCAATCTTGATCAAGGGAAATTGTTGGAAAGGTTGCAAAAATGCAGCGTTTTCCTTCACCCGGGAGTCAACGAAGGGCTTCCACTGGCTGTTATCGAGGCGATGGCCTGCGGCAAGGCGATAATCGCACACAAGACTGGAGGG
>JAPCJK010000086.1 GCA_027886975.1 Nitrososphaerota archaeon | reverse complement strand
GTGAATCTCTTCAACCCGGTGATGTACTTGGCGAAATCTCCTACAATGGCACCCAGAAGAAAGCCAAACAAGTTGGTTCTCTCTCGATTCAGTTCCTCAGTGGACTTGAAGTCGAAGTCGTTGAGCAAGGAGATGTGCATGTCTGACTTTGGCAATACCCGGATGAGTTTGTCAATCCCGTCGAAGGTTATTGGGATGTCGGGAACCTGAATCCATGCATTACTGGGAGTGCCTCTAGGTCTGAGCCGGGTTGGGAGCCATTTGTGAGTGTCGGTAGGATGACCAAGCGCGTCGTGTTGTGCTCTGAGATGGGTGAGAAATGACATCTTTCTTCCTGTGAGGTATTTCCTGACGTTGTTCATTTGTAGTGCCCTGCCAATCTCGTCGCCGTTAAGTCCGCTTTTGGAAAGTTTGAGGATATTGAGAAAGCGATTGTACATCATTGCATCATGTTTGTCGAACCTTGGATTCCAGAAGTCGTCAACGATGGGTTTGATCTCAGGACTCTCCAACCAGTGGTACGGTGGCCATAGTGTTCTTCCTCCCCTATCGGTTTGCTTCTCAGACGTGTCTTCATATGCTGTCAATGTTGATAACACCCCACATAGCTCATTCTTTGCCGAAGAATCGAATTGTGTTTGGTGAAACGAGACCTTTAGGCCCCGCCGAGCTGACCTTCGGCTAGAAGGAACTCTACCGTATGGCGTGACTCCACTGCCTGTTAGGCTGTTCTTGTCGCGATGTTTCTTCCTTCCCTGTCCTCCTTCCGCATGGTTTCACGGTCGCCTCCCCATCTTCAGCGTGCTTTGCTAGCGGGCCGTTCCTATGCGGACATACATCGCGCCTGACCTCTCGATTAGGCGTTCATTCCTGCACTCGAATGGGGCACGATTGGACGTTGACCGTGACTGATGCATCTCCCTAGCGTACCACAACGTTGCGCACTGAGCCGTCCCTACTCGCGTTTCGTGACCGACGCCTTCAGAGACAAGGTTTCCACCGCGGCAGCGCCGGGCATGGCGACATTCTGGTATTGTGTTCAGAATGTTGGGGCACAAGCCGTTTCTGATTCTTCATAGGTGGGTCACGTCTCGCATGTTGTCATGGCACGCAGTCTCCCATCGCTTGTGATAGGCGAGCGAGTCTTGACCCTCGACCCGAGACCGCAAGGAAAGGCCACGATCGACGTGGAGGCGCTCAGCCGACACCTCTGCATCCTCGGCACTACTGGGTCGGGAAAGTCCACTTGCGCGGCAGTCATTGCCCTGGAGCTCGAGAGTGCGAAGATTCCAACTATTGTCTTGGACAGGACAGGGGAGTACGTCGAGCTTTTGTCCTCCCTGGACCCCACGGTCCTAAGGCCTGGCGAGAACCTCGTAATCTCTCCCTTCGACCCGAAGGACAGCTACGCATACAAGCAGATTGAGGACTGGATATCCCTCCTCGACCACTTCAGTCATGTGAGCCATGGCGTCGGACTTTCCCCGCTCCAGTACAGGGTGCTTCGAGAAGTCTTTGACAACTACTTCCACGGAACTCGTCGCCCCCTGGCGATACAGGAACTATTGACTAGACTGGAGCAGTACGAAGAGGAGACGAACGCCAGCGTCTTGAAGGGGTGGCCAGAGTCGATTGAGGCCCTGATCTCGAAGCTCTGGCCGCTCGCCCACGGGGTAGTTGGGAAGACCCTCAATACCTATTCGCGCAGCATTGACGTCGAGCAATTCTTCCAGCCCGGGTTAACAATCATCGATCTCTCGCCCCTCCCGGACGACAGAGCGAAGAACATGCTCAGCCAGATAATTTTGAAGGAGCTCTACGAGGAGGTGAGGAAGAAGGGTAGGACAGGCTCGATTCGCCTTGTCATGATACTCGACGAGGCTCAGCACCTCGCCCCCAACGAGAAGGGCTACGTCAGCATCCCCGAAAGGTGCGCAATGGAGCTCAGGAAGTATGGCTTCTCGCTCGTCACATGTGCCGGCCGGCCCTCCCTCATCAGTCAGAACATAATAGCAAACAGCAACACGCTCATTTGTCATATGCTGAACAATCAACTAGACATTGAGACGGCCGCTGGTTTCTTCATCGGTTCAAACGTCAAAGACTCACTCAGGAGACTACCCGTGGGCATTGCGATGCTTCAGGTGAACCATCCAGAACCCAAGGACTCTGCCAGAGTGAGAGTTGGCACGGTTGACCAGAGGAACATACTCGCGCTAGGATTGCGGGGGTCCGCGAGTGGCTCTGAGGCCAGGCTTGAAGAGATCATTCGAGCTGAACCGCTGTGATTCAAAGCGTGCACCTCACGCTTTAGTTGAACTTCCACCCGCGCCGGAGACCGCTGCATCACTTCACGTAAAATTAGATTGGTAGGAGGTCGAAACCGGAGCTAAGGTGTTCGCTTCACCGCCCTCCAGGAACAGCGATACCACCAGCCTCGCCTTGTCATCCTTCAGATTCAATTGATACCTCGGTCTCTGATGTGTGCCTTTGTTGACCAGTATTCCCGACTCCTCCATCCTCTCCAGAGCCAGTCTCAGTCGCCCTGACCCCAGCACTGCCCGTCGGCTCGTTCGGCATCTGATTGAGATTTCGTACAGCGGGAGAGCGTCCCTGGCACTCGTCAAGACTCTGACTAACCGATGTTCGGGAGAGTCTCCGAAGGCTACGTCCGTCACTTCTCTAATGTCGTCTAGTAAACCTGCCTCGACCCAAGCTTCCACCATCCTGAAAGCCCTCCCGAAATTGCGTATCAGTCTCGTTTCCGAATCAACCATAGATCCTCGCCAGAGCTCTAAGCTGAGGCCTCGTCAGGCCAACCTGGGCCCCACTCGGAGTTTCCACTGTCAACTTCTCCGTGGTCTCATCCTTCATCCGTATTCTGTCTGCGAAGACTTCGGTTCGCGAGGCATCAAGAGCGGCCAGAAAGGGTGAGAATTCGTCGGGCCCTGGCCAGCCGTGACTTTCGCCTATTCGCTGGACCATCTCAACGAACAGAGGCTGCTTCATATGTGTCGTGTCAGGCGTAGGGATGATGGGGCGCTCGCCATGGCGCTCTGAGATATTGAAGGCTCCGTGTGCGACTATTACACCGTCTTGAACGTGTAGCAGAAGGACATCGAATGGCAGGGCTGAAATCGCTTCCAGATCGTTAGTGCCTAGTTTCAGCCTTTCAAGCCTGACGGATAGCTTCTCCGCAGCTTGGGAGCTGTCCATCGGTAACAAGTGCGCGCCCCTTTGTGAGAGCATCCTCGATTCGTCCTTCACTTTCTTCATGGTCCTCTTCTCGGCTTGTTTGTAGTCCAAAGCGATGGAGCTGACAACTTGGAACATCGAGGGTGTCCTTCCGCCGAATAGAATCATTTTTCCGTTCATAGACGCAATCGCTCTTGCCTGATCCTGAAGTTCGAGTTTGACTTCGACCAGCGAGTACCAAGCAAACGGAAACACAAGACTCCGCAGAAGCACCGAGTTATGGATTGGGACCACTCTGTTGGCCAATCCGCTTCTCCTGATGAGCGGCCAGAAGATTACACCTACGCCGCCAAGTAGCAGAGCGATGGGGGAATATGTCCCTCCAGATTCCAGCGCAAATACGGAGAGGAGCAGCAAGAAGCCACCGGCTGCGTACCTCTTCCATGGGCGTTCTGGCTCGTTGAAAATCTCTCCCTGCTTCAGGATGTAGACCGGTTGTCGTCGAGGTTTCCGAAGCGAGAAGAAAAGGTACAGGAAGGCTAGCATGGAGATCGGCCAGGCTCCTACGCCGAATGCAAGCAGACCCACAAAGACAGCAATCAGCCGAAGGGCCCAACCCATCAGTGGAACCCCTCCCCATCCTGTCGTGCGTAAGCGAATCTAGTGTACTCCTCAAGGGCGGGATGACGGGCCGCCCAGAACGCCTTCGTGCTCGTCTTCTCATCATCGGGGTTGATTGCCTCAGGGTTCCTGTCCTTGTTTCTTGAAGCGGTCGCCTTCGTGAGCTCAAGTGAGAATTTCGCATCGTGGCCTAGGATGACTCCGCCGTATGGGACTCTGTCCCACGGGTTGATAGGGTCGATGGAAACATGACTGGTCACGAGTACGGCTATTCCAAATTCGACGCAGAGCCGTTGGGCATGAGCAAGCAGCATTGCAAGACCTGCGCTTCTGGCAGGAAGGTCCTGGGTGTTGGGGAAGGAGGACTTGAATGGCGCTGAAATCGAATCGTAAACGAGAAGCTTCGCTCCTGTTTCCTGAATGATGTTGTGAAGCGCTGACTGGTAAGTCGGGGTCTGCCTCATCTTGAGCTCCACCCTTCCGCCACTGGAGACCTCCTTGACCGCGTCTATGCCATGCAGGTTGAGTAGGTCAACCACCTCGGGGGTCTGAAAGATCATCACCGAGGGGCCCTTGGTTGGCAGGTCCACGCTGAACTCAGGCGAGAAGATGTCGGCCACTGCGCTCAGGTGAGCGTCGGTGTACGACACACCTAGGTGGCTCAGAGCAGCATCTACCGCGGTGATTACTTGACCACGAGTCACGGGCCTCCTTCTTGGCGAGACTTTCGGTGTTCTCTGCAGCTTCACCTCTGATACCACGATGTCCTTCCCGAACCGCTTTGCCATCCTCTCCCGCCAATAGGGGACGAGGTAGCTCGAGTAGGACTGTTCAGTGTCGAGGATGATGGCGCTCCCCCCTGAGGCAGTCACCGCGCACCCGGCCTGGAACGAGATTATGCTCTTCCCCAGGGCCTTCTCCCCAAAAATCTGGGTGATGGTCCCGGTGGCGAGGCCTCCATCAGTCAGGGTGTCAACCGCGAAGCACTTCGTCTCGATGTGTTCCATTACTTCCTCAGCCCCTCCAAGAGACGCCTCCCGCTCTCTGTTACCGTGTAGGCCAAGATTCTCGGCCCGCTCCCTACCTCCTTGGGCTCGAGGATTAGGTGCCCGTCCGAGTGCAGCCTGTCGATCGCTACTCCCACATCAGCCGCTAGAAACAATGGCGTGAGGTAGGAAACGACCGACTGCCTGTTGGCTGAATCGAACCTGCTAATCTCTTCTAGGATTGTCCTCGTGAGTTCTGGGTTGGGCCTGTTTGTCGAAGCAGACCGGAAGACTGGGGTGGATGCCCTCTTTGTCTTTATGAACCGTGTGACGAACCCTCTCGATGTGCCAGAGCGATCATCGCAGACGGTGTACGAACTTGAAAGGGCCGCTGCCTGCTTCCAGCTCTTCCTCGCATTCCACGCATCACTGGAGTAGATTCTCACTGGCATCGACTCGACTATCCGGTCATTCAGCAGCGCCGGGAGTGGCGACGCGAGAATCAGAGGAATTGTTATCTCCAATAGATGACCCATCAGTCTACCAGAGTGCTGGTAACGCGTGAGATTCCTGAACAGGCGACTAGCTCCGGTGATCAGGATAGCATCTGGGAGCGCTTCCGAGACGGCAAGCAAGTGAAGTATCTTTGCTACGTAGAGGCCGGAGGCGAGTTCGGCTGCCTGGGGGTAAGGCGCGGATGCAAAACTGACCAGCGCGCCTCCACCAATCAACTCGTCGAATCCTTCCACATGTGTGGTCTCCATCAGCTTGAGGGACCCTATCCTCCCCTTCAGCTTGTCAACATAGTATCCCCTGAACCCCTCGACTCCGCCCAAGACATCGTACAACGCGGAAGGCGTCGCCATGTCGTTCTGCTCTGACAGCTTCTGGAGGGCTGAGCTGAGAATGGCCTCTTCTTCAGACGTTAGGTCGAGGGCGGCGGCATATGCCGCGGCGACCAGTTGTCCGTGAGTAGCATCGTCTCCGTCCAGGTGGAAGGCCTCATACAACATGGACCTGTAATCAAATGTTCTGAAGTACCCATGGACATCCGGAGAAATCGATCCATCAATGTCGAGGATGACTATCTTGGTTCCAGCTTCTGCATAGGCGAAGGCCAGCAGAGTCGCGATGTCTCCCGCACGCCTACCAAGAAGGAGGACTCTGTCGCCCAGGTCTCCAACCCCGACTTCGCCTCGGGCCCTATCTAGGGCGTACCCAAGCCAACCTGAGCACTTTGTCCCGTTCATTGTGCTCTTGCGAGAGCCCTTTGCTTAAGGTACTGACGCACATCTTGAGCGAACAAGTCGTTAGCACAACTTGTTCTTATCATACTAGTGGCGCACTGAAGACGGTTGAAGAACAGGTCGACTGTAGTAATCTGCTGGGAGCTTCTTAAGGCCCTGTCAGCTGGCCCACAGATGCCATCTAGATTGGCTCGAGTCGCGAATGTTCCCTTCAACAGGCTAGGAGAGTATCTTGGATTACTTGCTTCCAGAGGCCTTGTAAAGATGGAATCGGTTGACGCGCACGATAAGTACTCGATTACGATCGACGGAATGCAGGTTCTGGGTGACCTCGACAGGGCGCTTCCAAAGTTAGTTCCGTGAACAACTTGTGAGCATCCGTTATATGCCGCTCAAGGGTTAAACAGGGCATGTCCGAAGACAAGAATCCCAACGTTTCCACAATCGAACTGCACGAAGAATTCATTCAGCATATCGAAAATGGAGGTGGCCTCGTCAGGACGCTGTCTGTGGTCACCGTTGTGGTGGCCGCGCTGCTCGCCACATCCTACCTGTCTCAGCTAGTCCTACCCTATGTCTACGGGGTGAAGAGCCAGACCGTGAACCTGGTCGACCCCGCGCTGCAGGCCACTGAACTTCTGCTGACCGCGCTGACGCTCGTCTGGCTGTACGTCGGTCTCAGGGATTACTTCTTCGCAAGAAGGCTTGCGAAGCAGGTCAAGGAGATTCGGGCAATGGAGGCCGAAGTGGCGAAGAAATACGGACTCGACTCGTGAGGGCCAGCTCAAAATTACCTAGTCCAGGGCCAAGTCACGTCTCATGGCGTTCCAAACCATGCGGGAACGCTCGTTCCTCGGGGTTCCTAATCATCCCCTCCCCCCATAGGCAAGCCGATGAAGAAAACAAGTGTCGCAGCAATCGCGGCAATCGCGGCCCTAATACTGGTACTGGCGGCCGCAGCCGCACTCCTACAAAGTCCAAGTCACACGGGCTCAGGCAAGCTCACCATCATGGGCACAGACCCAGCGGTAGCTGCCTCAGGAGTCACAGACGCCCAAGTCACCTACAGCTCAGTCATGGCCCACCAATCAGGGTCGGACATGGCTAGCGGATGGACCCAAGTCAGCGGGTCGGGGACTATGGACCTGATGACATCCCAGAGCAGCGCTCAGGCATTGGCAACATCCCAAGTCAATGCGGCCACCTACGACGCGTTCAGGTTCAATGTCGATTCCTGCAAAGTCGTCTACCAAGGGCAGACCTATGCAGCAACGGTGGCTTCAACAACCCTCACAGCAGAGTCCCAAAGCGCAGTCCACGTCAACTCCAGCACTTCGGCAGC
>JAPCJK010000085.1 GCA_027886975.1 Nitrososphaerota archaeon | reverse complement strand
TAGAGGAGATCCGAGGCCTGACCGTTCTTACAAGCGGCCTTCTGCTTACTGTTGAGCCTCTCTTCGTTGTTGTGTTCGCCCTGGTCGGAGGGTGGGTCGCGTCCAGAACCGGGAGCAGGGACCCAAGCATTGTCGGACTACTCGTCGTGGCCATCGCCATGGGACTGTTCGCAACCATAACTGCGTCGTCGAGTTTGTTTTTCATAGGATTTCTCCTGGCAATGCTCGGAGTAGGGGTCGGTATTTTCGCCCCCAGCAATACTAATGCGAACCTTGGGTCGGTTGCCCCCGCGGAGCGAGGGATGGCCAACGGGGTTCTGGGAATGATGCGATTCACCGGCCAGAGCCTAAGTCTTGCTTTGGGCACGCTCCTCATAGGCTATTTCGCCCTTGGCCAGTGTATTTCTCAAGGATGCACATTCGATCCCAGCCAGTACGCCCAGGCATTGCAGTTAGCCTTCGGAGTAGGGGCGGTGATGGCGGCGGTAGCGACTGCCTTCGCATTCCTAGGAAGGGAGAGTAAGCCGGAGCTCCAAAAGAGCTAGGATGTAGCTGGCTTTTTGCCCAATCTGACCATTCCGCTGCGGGCCAAGAAGAAGAAGCCCAAAACCACAACCGCAACACCGAAGCCAATGGCGACCCCTTCATAGAGGGAAGGAGCGAATGAGGAACCACCTCCCCCTCCGGTCGACAGCGCGAATCCAACTATGACCCCTGCAGTCGGGGAGGGTATGTCTCCCCCTCCGGCTGGAGCAAAGACCATCATGTTTCCCCGTGAATCCTCGCCGATGGATACCCCCGAAGCACCTAGCCCGTTCAACTGCCAGCTTCTGATTAGCTGTCCTGTCTGCTCGTTAAGCAGATACAGGGTGCCCTGCCTGTCAACGATATAGACAACGCCTCCGCTGACTACGGCGGAGGAGCCCTGATAGCGGTCCGGCAGGGCGAACTCCCAGTTCATAGTCTTGGTGGCCAGGTTAACGGAATAGAGAGTCGAATTCTGGGGTGCGGTGGGGTCACCCTCATAGACGTAACCTTGAATCGTCTGCCCCTTGTACGTTACAGGACCTTTGACCATCAAGCCGCAGGCGTTCTGGGTAGCCACGAAGAGGTTCGCTCCGTCCAGTGCTGGGGACATTTCGATACCTCCATCGGGACCGGGGCAGATCCTACCACCTACCATAGTCGATTGAGAGAGCACCAGATTGGCATTGCCTACCTGGTTGTCGTTGGGGACATTTGAGCTCGGAGAGCCGATGTAAATGGGGTCGTAGACAGGCTTTCCTGTTGCAGAGTCCAAAACGTAGATGAAATTGTTCTTGGCCGCCTGGATCACGACCTGCTTGGACTGACCGTTGATGGTAAGGGTCGCCAGTGTGATGCTCCAACCGCCTTCATGTTCGGCAATATCGTGAGAAGTGTACTGGTAGTACCAAACCATCCTTCCAGTTGTAGCATCGATGGCCACTACAGAGTCGGTGTACAAGCTAGGGCCTGGCCTCAGGGCGGCATCGTAAACGCCGGCGGGATGCCCGACCGAGAAGTAAAGAGTCCCTGTTCTGTTGTCGACTGTCATCAGACCCCAGGCCGCGCCCCCGCCAATCAGGGTGTTCGACCCCCAGTCACCTGAGTAGGCCTGGACATTTCCAAGCGTCGCATTGGAGTCCCAATTGGATAGTCCTCCGGACGGAGGTACGGAGTACCACCTCCAGAGCAAAGCCTTTGAGGTGAGGTCGTAGGCGGCGACGAATCCGCGCCCTCCATAGTCTGTTGTCGAAGCGCGGACTATGATCTCGTTCTTGTAGACGAGCGGGGCCTTTTCTCCGAAATATGTCCCCGTGTTACCAGGGATGTTAGCTGCTGTGTTGTTGATCACAAACTGCAGGTCTCCTGTAAGTGCGTTCACAGCATACACAGAGGTATCCGAGGCCATCATGTAGATGGTCCCGTTGTAAAACGAGATGCTGCTGATGGTGTAAGCCTCTGACCACCAAGGGTCGTTGACGAACTTCGACATGTTGACCTGGAGGTGCCAAAGCTCGTGACCATTTGCGGCGTTTAGGGCGATTAGCCTATTGTACGGAGTCGCGAAGAAAAGGTATCCGCCGACGATAAGCGGAGTGGTCTCTATGCCGAGCGCAGGGGCTGAACCTGGTATCGAGAACGGGTTCACCTGGACCTGGTAGATCCATTGAATCTCAAGGTTCTGGGCGTTCCCGGAGTTTATGACGGTCTGAGGGTCGTTGTTAGTGTTGCTTGAGTCGTAGCCGGGGCCAGTCCAGTTAGGGTATTGGCTCGTCTGGGCGCGGACCGGCAAGACGGAGAAAGTGCTGATTACAAGAATGAGGATTATGATGACGATCGGAACTTTGGCCACAAGTTGTTGTCTGCCCGGAGGGGAATTTAAGTCGTAACTATCGTTGAAACGCGCCGGTTGAAGCTCTTCGCAGAGTTGAACTAGAAAAATTTAGGGGGCGGGCTTCCGACCGCGCCTTGCGGCCAAGAAACCCGTCGCTAGGATGAATATGACTGCGACTGCCACTACCGCGTAGAACGTGGTGGTGTCGATGCCGCTGGAGTTGACGACCGTTTGAGTTGTCCCGGATGGAGTTGTGACTGACTGGGTTGCGCTGGCTGGGAGGCCGAGAGCGAACAAGTAACCTGGCTGTGACGGGAAGCCGAGGAAGCCGAGGGCCAACGAGCCGACCGCTCCGGAGGCGGGCATGATTAGCCTCAGGTTATTCTTTGAGTCCGTCCCGATTGCCATGTTGGTGACGAGAGCCCCATCGATGAAGATTTCATTGAGTTTCGAGCAGTTCGATTCACTGATGAAGTCTATGTTTCCATCCGACCTAGGGACGACTACCATCCCGTTGGTGACAGAAATACCGCCCCTGAAGCCGATATCGGCAATGTTGAGGCTACAGACAGCTTTGCCGGTTCCTGCATCGATTGCCCAAAGCGTGGAATTCACCGCGTTCGCCGGCGGCTTCAAAGTGTTCTTGACGTGGCAGGGCCCACTGAAGGAGGTTGGATACTTAACTTGGGGTGGGAGGACGTCACCAGCACAGGACGAAGACGGGCTGTTGTACGTCACGACGAAAGCTTCGTTCGTAGTGGGGTCGAAAGCAGGGTTGCTTTCAATCGAACCAGCTGCGAACGGATTCTGGATGTAGGGTTGCAGTGATGGATAATCGGGCCAGTCGTGCACCCGCATAGAAGTCTGGTTGGCGGGGTCGTTCCACAAAGCCTGAGTCGCGTAGTGCGAAGCTTTGATTGATGGTGCGGTGAACGCCCATATGAGCGCACCCGTCTGGGCATTCATTTCGTAGAACACACCGTTCTTGCAGCCTTTGATTACAACCTCCTGGCTTTGACCGGCTATGGTGGCATTCGCGAGAATGACACCCCATGAGCAGTCCCAGTCGTAAAGGTCGTGTGAGGTGGTCTGGAAGGCCCAATTGACGTTACCTGTCTGAGTGTTGATGGATAGTACGGAGTCCGACCAAAGGTCGGGTCCGTGCCTGACGGTTCCGTTGGCATCTGGAGATGCTTGGTCAGTGGCGACATAGGCAGTATGGGTCTTGGGGTCTAAGGCCCATGCTCCGCCCCAGCCCGTGGCTGAGCCTGCGAAGCTATGGGTTCCGTTAAATGCATACTGCTTGCCGTTAGGTCCTAGCCAGTCGTTGTAGGCGAAGGCGTGGAATGAAGCGGGGTTATTTGTCGCCCACGCCTTAAGGTCTATCGCTGTTTTGTTCGTGGGTTCGTATACCCAAGCGTGGCTCATGTTGGCGATGTCACTGATTGTCCAGTTGGGGTTTGAGCCGTCCTGCGGAGGAATGGTAAAGTCCCTCCAAAGGAGTTTCGGCGCGGAGTTGTCCACGACGGTTTGGGTAATGTCAAAGCCGACGTACATTCCCCTGCACGAGTCCGTCCCTTCTGAAGCCCCATTGCCGGTGACGAGAGTTCCGCTGTTCTCGTCAATCACAAGCCAGTCGTGGGCGAATCCAGCTCCTGGGTTATTCGAGAGACAGTTGGTACCGTAATTGCCCAGAGAATGCTGGTACGACGGATTGGGGTTCCCGAAGCCAGGGTCGAAGGATGCGACTAGGTCTCCCGTGTTGGCGTTGAACGCCTCCATACACTGGGTTCCGCAGGAGACCCAGATCAGTGGGGTGGTGCTGGACTTTATGTGAGAAGTGTAATAGAGAGAATGATAGTGCCCAGGCAGAGTAATGTTCCCCTTAATCCCTCCAACTGCAATGTTGGGTGCATTAAGAGTGGACAAATCCTTGGTCCAGACTATCTTCCCGTTTGACGCGTCGAGAGCGATTAGCAATTGGAAGTTGGTAATTGTATAGGCCACTCCACCGGCGATAATCGGCGTCACAACGTCTCCCTGTGGACTTAGAAGTCCTCCTGAGGCCTTTATGGTTGGTGGCGCCGCTGGGATTGGGAATGCCCAGCTTAGCCCGATTTGCCCTACGTTGCTTGCCGAAAGCTGTGTCTGAGCGCTGTAGTCGAAGTTGAATGGATAATCACCCATAGGACCGGTCCAGTTGCTGGCCGAGGATCCGGATGGTGTGGCGGAGACAACCAGAGATGGCGAGATTCCTGAGACTAACAGTAGTGTAAGAGAGGATAAGGTGAGAAGCAAATTAGTTCTGTTCAAATCTTCGAGCGACCTAACGAGTTATTCTTTATTTAAGCCTTCGAGACGAGGAATCTGACGAGTCTTGGGTCGACTCAAGCAGCAGACAGTTATGACCGCCACCACACATTTAATTCCTCACGGTAACCTTTCTATTTCATTGCTGCCTGAGGTCAAAGAAATCAAGGAAAGGAGGCTCCGTCTCAGAATCAGCCAAAGAGAGCTTGCGAAGAACTTGGGAGTGAGCCAGTCAATCGTAGCAAAGATAGAGCGAAACAAAGTGAGTCCGTCCTACTTGCTGGTCAAGAAGGTCTTTACTTACCTTGAGTCTGTACACGCGACGGAGGGAGGGAGGGCAGCTGAAATTGCGTCTCGGCCGGTCGCCTACGTCCAGTTCGACGATGCAGTCCAAAAGGGCGTGCACATCCTCCAGTCTACAGGGTACAAACAGCTCCCGGTAAGATATGAGGATGTTTGGGCTGGGTGCCTCTATCAGAGGACCATCTCCCGACATCTGCTCGAGACTGGCGACCCGCGATCGGTACTGAGAAGACAGGTGGGTCAAATTATGGACGAGGCACTCCCCTCGGTTGCGGAAGAAACACCGACAACCGCGATTATTCCCTTATTGCAACAGTATCAGGCGGTGCTGGTCACAAGGAAGGGCAGGGTCACCGGAATAATAACAAACACGGACCTGCTGAAATTGATAAGTTAAGAAGGCAACAAGTCCCTGAGAATATTCGGGAGGACGTAGTTCAAGGCAATCCCGTTTGCCAAACAAACAGTGGCTGGGGCAGCGCATCTTCCGACGAAGGGATCAGGGACCAAGGCGCCCGTACAGCCACAGTCCAAGGGGTCAGTCTTCCAAGTCTCGTTGGGGTCACAAATACCGTTGCTCTGCGTCTGCTTCAGAAGCGTGCAGGCGGCACTGCTCATGCCGTTGAGGCAGTACGCAGCAGGAGCGTTAGGGAGTCTCGGGGCGACTACGTAGGTTGGCGGTAATATGTCACAAATCAGCTCGCTGTTGGCTGAAGGCTTAGGACAATCGTAGACTGGAATCGCCGAAGGGCCCTGGACTCCCGCAGTTGTCTGCGTTCCAACGTTTCCGCTACCCGGAGTCGTGTTGAACCATACGAAGGCGCCGACTCCTAATACTGCAACTAGTGCAATCAGGAGCGCGGTGCGAACACCGCCAGGACTCATTTGATGATTACTCATGCTCCCGGTATTTAAGGCAGCCGCAGGCTTATGCGAGGTCCTGTCTAGTGAATATCAAGACCGTGAGAGCAAGGAAGAAGATAAGCCAGATTGCAAAGGCGACGGAAAGGACAACCCACGCGGAAGCGTGGAACAAGTGAGCCATAAGAAAGCCCACCGAACCCTGCTGGGAAAGGTCGATTCCTGTGAGCCCTGGGACGAGGAGGATTGCAATCTGGATGGGATTCAGAAGCACGAAAACCAACGCAACCCAAGGGCCAGAAATCAGCGTGGAAACTATCGAAAGGTACTCTACGTTGGAAATGGCCGTGAACAGAAACCAGATGAAGATGGCGGTGCCAAGGGCAGTCGCCTTTCTCTTGCTTAATGTAGAAACCGTCATTGCTATGCCCAACATCGTGGCGTTAAGGGCGAGCCCGACCGCCAAAGTTATGGCAACTTCACCGTAGCCTGCAAGGTCAGCGTTGTATGCCACGACAGCGGCAAGCCCATAACCGAGAAGGACAACAGATGAAGTGGCGACAGCCATTCCCAGGAGCCTCCCGAGTATGAACTCAAAACGCGAAATCGGGTTCGACATCATGTATTCCAGTGTCCCTGACTCCCTCTCATCGACAATCACGCCGGCGCCCATGGGTAGGGCCAGCAATGGAAGAAAAGGGAATGAAACCGCCACCAAGTTCGTGAGGAAGACAGAGAGATAATTGGGAGGGAGGTACCCGCCGATTAGGAGGACCAATACAGGAATGTTGATGGCGAGAAGGAGAAAAACGATGGTGAAACTGATCAACCATTTGGTCCTTATGGCGTCCTTGAAAGTCTGAATGAAGATGGCGTAGACAGCCCTGAGGTTCAGCTTTCTGAACCCCCATTGAGGAACTTCAGGTACTCTGATTCGATTGCCACCCTGTCGAATATCATGTCATCGACAGGGACGCCAGACTTGATTAAGGTGGCAATGGCGTTCATGCGGCTCCCTGTCGGGAGGGTGACGGCGGTCCAGTTCTCTTCTTCCCTGATTTCCGTTGCACCGGAAGACCTCAGGATTTCGATCGCCCGAGGAGCGTCGGGGCTGTCGAGCTTAAGGTAGACTGTCGATGAGGACTTCAGGTTGGAAAGCAATTCTCTGGGGTCCCCGGAGGCCACGAGCTTTCCTTGATCCAAAATCGCAACGTTGGTGGCCATCTCGCCGAGGCCGGCGAAGTGTGTGGTGGAGAGCATTGTCTTCCCTTGGTGCTTCAGGTCGTCAAGTATCTTCTGAAATTCGAATCTTCCACGCATGTCGACGTTGCTTGTGGGCTCGTCGAGTATGAGGAAAGGCGGGTTGCCAATCAGAGCAAGGGCGATTCCCAGTCGTTGGCGCAATCCGCTCGACAGCTCCCTCACCTTCTTCTTTCTGTGCTCAATCATCCCAACGGTCGTCAATATCTGTTCGATCTCGGAGGTCCCGACACCCTTTAGCCTCGCCGTAAGTTTGGAATGTTCCATCACCGAGATGCTGTCGTACAGAGCATAGCTCTGGGGAACGTACCCTATCATGCTCTTAGCCTTCTTTGCCTTCTTCCTCGCGTCGATTCCAGCGACTTCGATCTTTCCTTTGTAGCGTATGAGGCTCATGTTGCAC
>JAPCJK010000084.1 GCA_027886975.1 Nitrososphaerota archaeon | reverse complement strand
CACGAGGTCCCTGAACTCGACGTCCACCGACTTCTGGCCGAGTATCTCTCCAATCATCGGCGCAGTATCTTCAGGCCCATACCCCTTCAGGCCCAGCGACTCCCCTAGTTTCTCCCTCTTCACTTCGTAGAGGAACTCGAAGAGCTCTGAGTCTTCCTCGACTTCGACGTCCCTGTAGATGCCGAGCAACATCATTCGGTTGCTCGCGGTCTGCCTTGCTACCGCCTTGAGGAGGTCGAGGGAGCCGGTGTCGGCCCAATTCATGTCGTCGATGACCAGGAGGACCGGTCCCTCCTTGGAGATGTTGACCACCAGCTGGGATATGCCGTCTATGAACCTGAGGCGGTCCTGGTCCACCGAGCCGACGCTGATGGAGTTTACAGGGCCCAGGGACGTGGTCATCTCGGGGACGAGCTTCGCGACCTCGGCCCCATAGTTGCCAATCACCTTGTACTGGAGTTGCTGTGGGCTGCTCCGCAGGTACTCCCTGATCTGCTCTATCCATGGTGCGTAGGGGATTTTCCCTTCCCGCCTCGAGCACCTGCCGTAAAGCGTGGTGATGTGCTTGCCTCGGGAATAGCCGAGCAGTTCCTCTGCCAGCCGTGTCTTGCCGACGCCTGCCTCCCCCGCAACCAGGACGAGGTTCCCCTCCCCTTTGACCGCCGCCCTATCGACAGTAGTCTTGAGCCAGTCGAGTTCTGCGACCCTGTCCACCAGGGGGATGACCTTCTTCGCTTCGCCGCTTATCGCCTCCTTCTCCCAGGGGAGGACGATTCTGAAGACTTCCATCGGGACCTGGACATTCTTGAGATCATGTCTCCCGAGTCCCGCCAGCGGGTGCTCGATCTTGTTCCACACTTGGTCGTAGACCTGCTGCGAAATACAGATGCTTCCCGGGCTGGCAAGCGGTTCGATGCGCGATGCTATGTTTACCGCGTCGCCGAAGACATCTTCTCCACGCGACACCACGTCCCCTGCGTGGATGCCTATCCTGAGTTCAATCTTGGAAGCGGGGTTGGCCACGTTGTGCTCGTACAGAACCCTTTGGATCTCGACCGCGCACAAAGTGGCGTCCAGAGCGCTCGAGAACTCCACCAGGAACGAGTCGCCTATCATCTTCACTTCCCTCCCACCATGTTTTGCGAAGGTAGGCCTGAGTAGCTCAGCGTGTTTCTGAAGTAGAGCGAGCGCCTTGGCTTCGTTCTTTTGTGTAAGAGCGGTGTAACCTACCAGGTCAGTGAACATTATGGCGGCGAGCCTCCGGTCCTCTTGGGACAACTTCGGCCCGGATTCGCCCATCTGAGGGATAAATCCTTATGGGAAGTGTTGACCCTGAATTCTCGACTCTACAAAATCGCGAGCCTTGGAGTTCGATTTTGGCATCCTTAGCGGTTCACTTCAGTCCTGCGCGCTTTAGGAATTGGTTGTACCTCGCGTCGGCCCGGAAGGCCTTCAAGTCAGGGCTGAATCTCAAAGAGGGGAAGGCCACCTTCCCATCCTCGTATGCCCGTTCCAGCAACTCGTAAGCTCGGTCGTTGTCCCCGAGCATCGACCAGACTGTGATGAGAATCGTCGGGTTGGAGTAGTCGACCTGCGGACCAGCAGTCAACTCACGCATGAGATTCTTTGCTTCCTCCGACCTACCGGAGGCCACGGCCAAGTAAGCAAAATGGGCCAACGACTCCCCCTTCCTGTCGCTCACCTTTGACAGGGCCTCAGTCTCTCTGGACGCATCTTCGAACATTCCCTTCTGGACATAAAGGTGGACCAGGAAGTCGTACGCCACAGGATAGCTGGGGTCGATGTCGAGGTGCCTCCTGCACTCTTCGATTGCCGCATCGTATCGGCCCGCGAAGAGATAGACCTGGACGAGCCCCATCCCGACCGCGGGGGAGAGTGGGTCAAGGACATGCGCAACCTCTGCCTCTTCGACCGCCTCATCCAGACGTCCAGTCGCTAGCAGAAGGTGGGAGTACCAGTAGTGGGCGGTGGAATAATTCGGGTTGAGCTGAATGGCCCTCCTGATCTGCTCTTCGGCCTTCCCCCATTCCCAGTTGTAAATGATCTGTATGGCGCCCAGGGAGGCGTGGGCCTCGGCGAGGGAATCATCAATCTCCAATGCTTTCTTTGCATAAATCTTAGCCTTTTGGAAGGCCTCTCTGGGTCGCATGTACCAATTGTGCCGCCCCATCTGCGTGTAACTGTCTGCGAGGCCAGTGTAGGGTAGGGCGTAGCTTGGGTCCTTCTGCACTGCTTCTTCGAAGTAACCAATCGCCCTCTTCAGGTCGTCCTTCTTCCTCTGCTCTAATTGATGCCGCCCCCTGAGATAGAGCACATAGGCGTCGATGTTCTCCGGGGCCTTCCGCTCGATACGGGCCCTTTGCTCCCTGAGGAGCTGTACCTTCAGCGCCTCCGCCACCTTCCCTGCAATGTCGGATTGAATGGCGAAGACGTCCTCCAGCTCTCTGTCGTACTTCTGGGCCCAGACAGGCTCCTCGGTCCTAGCGTCAACCATCTGGACGGCCACCCTGACTTTGTTCCCGGCCTTCCTAACACTCCCCTCCAGTATGGTCCCGACATTCAGTTCCATGGCGATTTCGCCTGCTCCCTTGGTCGTTCCCTTGTACTTCATGGTTGAGGTCCTCGCTATCACCTTCAGGCCTGGAATCGACGAGAGGGTGTTGATGACCTCCTCCGTGAGGCCGTCGGCGAAGTATTCATCCTGAGAGTCGGAGCTGAGCATGGTCAGGGGAAGGACTGCGACCCTGTTTGGCTCGAGGACAGATGCGGAAGGGACGGTCTTCTCGCTAGGTAGGAGGACCCTGTGGGCTTCGACGGGGAGGTTCACATTCTTCAGTTGGCGCCTGCCCAGCGAGACCGTCCGGAACTCCCTGTTGTTCCTGATGAGGTCGAATACCTGGCCGCTTATGCAGATCTCTCCGGGTTCTGCCAATTCGTGCAATCGTGATGCGAGGTTGACTGCATCGCCATAGACATCCCCTTCTCTGTGTTCGACATCGCCAAGATGGACGGCGACCCTGAGCTGTATCCTCCTGTCCTTTGAGGCAGAGAGGTTGCGGCTGCGGAGGGCCTCCTGGACCTCGACAGCGCTTCTCACCGCATCGAGGACGCTGGGGAACTCTACGAGGAAACCATCTCCCAGAGTCTTCACCTCATTGCCGCTGTGCCTGGCGAAAATGGGGCGGACGAGCTGCCTGTGCTCCTCCAGCAGGACGAGGGCCAGGGCCTCGTCGGTCTCGGAAAGCGAGGTGTAGCCAACCATGTCGGTGAACATTATCGACGAGAGCCTGCGGTCCGCCTGTGGCATGACAGCTGCCAACCCCTCGGCCTCTGATAAACTGGTTCTGTTAACTTGACTGGACGTAATCCCGCCAGGGTCCGGGGTTACTAATCAAACGCCCTGAACTGGGCAGATTCGTTGGTAATGTCAAATCTTCGTTGGTTAAGGGCATTCTTCCGACTGTCCAAAAGTCGTTTGGTAGTTGGTCCTATCCACTCGTCAGGGATGCGTGGGGTTTCGATTCGCGGAAGGCCTCTACGCTTTCTCGCGCGATGAAGACGAGTATCACTCCCGTGGCAATGTAATCGACCCAACCTATGCCGAAAAGATAGTTGATGAGAAGACCCCCAAGGAGGGCAACGGCCATCAGGAAGCAGGTGGCCGATTGCACGGCGTCCATTGACAGAGGGGCACAGTTCGTTTCTCTGCCAATCCTCCTCTTCTGGATCCAGAGGAAGGGCATGATTACGACCGCGCCGAGGGCTATCGCGATGCCCAAAAGGGAAGATTCGGGTCTGATTCCGACAATATAGGAGTAGACTGCGCCCCCGCCAATGACTGGGACAAGAGCTACCATCAGGAGTTTCGTCAGACTTTCCGTCTCCCCTCCAAGGTCGTTCGACCCAGACGAATCGCCCTTCAGATGGAGGGTGACTGCAAGACCAGAAATCATCTCAACGAGGCTGTCTCCTCCGAAGGCGAGCAGGGCGAGACTACCAAGAACGAAGCCGATCCCGATTGACCCGATCACCTCGATTGTCATCCATCCGAGGCTCAGATATTCGAGCCTGATTCCCTGTCGAATCCTGCCGAGTCTCCATGTCAGATGAGTCGGCGAACAGCAACAAGAAGCGCAGTTGGCGCACTCGGTGGGGGACACGCAACTCTCGCATGAGAGTTCAGAGCAAGAGCAAGTCGTGCAGAATGCGCCGAATGACATCAAGTTTCGCCCGAGATTCCTCGGCTTAAACGTCGAACAGTTAAATACGCTCGGCGGTCATTTCATCTCGAACATGCAAACAACTGAAAAGACAAAGGGCGAACTAATCCTAGAGGTCCACGACAAGTCGACGACCACAACTGTGCGAGACATCTCCCAGTCCGGCATAAAACTTGAGCAGAACAGCGTTTCCCAAGCGAAAGGCAAGCTCAATGCCCAGGGAATGAGTACCGTCAGCTACACGCTGAAGACTGATGGTTCCAACGAGTGGGAAATGAAGGGCGTAATGAGCACAAAGGAAGGAGACTTCCTCGCGGTCTGGGGCGGCGGAACGGGAAAGCAGACTGGACCGACGACCGCAGAATGGACCGGTGAGGTTCACTTCATGTCTCAATCTCCGAAACTCTCCTGGCTCAACAATGTGACTGGTTGGGTCGAAGGCTCGGGGGACAACGCCAAGGGCGAGTCCTGGGGAAAGATCTACGAGCAGAAGTAGGGGCTAATTCCCCTACACCGATTTTGTATGTCCAAACGTCGGTTATTCATGCCGAACCGGCAAAACAATCTTTCAAACAGGGTGATTCAACGCATGATTAGGTTCAACGACTTTCGGATTCGGGCTCCTCTGCCTTAGCTGACCATGAGCCAAGGGGACGCTCGACTGGAGTGTCTATTCTTTGACCTTTCGAGATTCTGCTTCGAGTATCCTGGGCCTCGTCATCTGGAGTATGGCGTATTCGTTCCCGCTTTCATCCCCGAAGTTGATGCAGGGCCCGTCCGGAATCTCGAACTTGCGACCATCAGGTTTCCATCCTTTAGATTTCAACTCCTTGGAGGCGGCGCCCAAGTCCTCGACCTCGTAAATCAGCCTCTTGCTGGGAGTTTTCACGTGGTCAGCAAGGAGAAGGTACGGCTCTCCAGCCAGGTCGAATGCGGCTACCCTCGCGCCAAATTCTTTGAACTCCCAAACAAGTCTCGCGCCCAAGACGTCTTTGTAGAATCTGTGGTCTGCGTCGTAATCCGTGGTCCCCACATAGACGTAGGCGAGACGCTTGAACGGAGTCCGGTCCATCTTTCGTTTTGAAAGCTCGTTTCAGAAATAAACCTAGCGAGAGTGATACGTTTCTTCGTTCCATTAGGAATTCCGTTGAGAGAGCTGCTTCATGACTTTCTCGACCCGTTTTCGCTTCGATTCCTTTTCGAGGCTGCCAAGTCGTGAACCAAGGGTCTTCATGAAAACGCCCCTGTTTCCATCGTTTACGATTGGTGGCAGACCTTCGGCGTACATGGGGAGCTGATTGCCGGGGCAATTTTCCAATTGTTCTATCAACAATGGCAGAGCCTTGGCTTCGTATTTCCTGAGCGATGCAACCTTGGTTAAGATGCTCACCGCGTGATCCCTTGTGATCACCGAGCCCGTGTTCGCAATTTCGGCTATCATTGCCAGGTTGTCGCCGATTGCAGCAGGCTTCTCTAGCGTGATTGAATCTAGGGCCGTCATCGCTCCCCAGACAAGGCGATTGTTCTTACTTCCAAGGAGAGCCAGAAATTGTCGGACGAACCCTGAAATCAGTCTTGGCTTCTTGTCACCTATTTCATACAGGACCTTTATGCAGTCAGCTTGCACGTCGCTTTTGTTGTTTGATAGATTCTCCACCAGTTCCTTAATTGCACCATTATCTTCCATTTTTGTTATCCTTTGAGCGAGTTCTACGTTGGGGCCTTCGTCTCTCCTACCGAGCGAACTCGCCAGCATGTTTAAGGTCGAACGAGGCGCGAATCGTCGAAGCAAGCGCCTTGCCGACCCCCTCAACTGCTGGCCCGTCTCCTACGTTCTTTCCTGTCCTGGATCAAACCCTTCACGAGAAAGTAGGCAAGGAGGGCCGTTCCAGCGATTTGGACGAGGTCGATGATTATCCCTACGTAGTTCGGGCCATTAGAAGATGAACCGATTCCCGGTAGTCCGGGACACTTTGCAACAGTCGCTGGGACAGCCATCAATCCCGACAGGAGGATTGTCGAGAGAGTCCCCAGCAAAATCGCCAGATGTGTTCCTGAAGTATTGGGTCTGGATTCGTTTCCATCGCCCCTCCTGACAAGCCAGACGTAGACGTTTGCAAGAGCCAGAACAATCAGAAGTACCGTCAGAAAATCGGGGAGAGTTTGATACAGCAACACATTCGTCGCGTTGGCAGTGATTTGGAGAACAAGAATACCAACCGCAGATACGTTCCCGTACTGTCCGGCTACCCCGACCGAGTAGCTGCCCGGGGCGAGTCCGGAATCCGGGTTGACGGAGGCTAGTAGGACGACTGACTTCCCGGGTTGCAGCGAAAGGGCAGTGAGATTCAACGAGGCGCCGGAAGAACCCCCGTTTTGCGAGAATGTGCTTGTGGCGGATAGTTGAAGGTTGATTGCGGTGGTTCCGTTGTTCGCCACCCTGAACCCCTCCATCACCGACTGGCCCGCGGAGATGCTCGCAGACGGAGGTGGGATTGCTCTCATCGTAAGAGTCAAGCTGGCATTCGCGGAAATCGTTCCAATCTTGTTTGCTGAGAATTCCGTGAACCAAAAGTTCCCATCGCGGTCGATGGCGCTGAGCACGGAATAGACGCCGGTGCTCGGTATCTGGAATTCATCGATGCTCTGGGTCGCCGGGTCCAGTCTGCCGACCTTGTTGGAGAAGTGCTCCACGAACCAGAGTCTGCCCTTGTTGTCAATCGCGAGGGTCGCGGGTGCCGAGTTCGGATAACCCGAAGTCGCAGGAGGAGGAGAAGTCGGGAAATTAGTGAAGGCGGCAGTCATGGGATTGAATTCCACGATTGAGCTCCCCCCATGCTCCGCGACCCAGACATGACCGGATTTGTCGAGCACAATGCCGACGGGTGAGGCGAAGGGCACAGTTGGAGCAAATTCCTTGAAAGTATCGGTCGTCGTGTTGAACATCGCGATCCTGTTTCCTATGCTCTCTGTCAACCAAATGTTTGGGAAGGCCCCGCCTGACTGGATAGCCAGTTCCGCCGGTCCCGACCCACCCTGGGGCAAGGGAAATTCTTTGACGGAATAATTCGGATAAACGAGCTCGCCGAGGTTGTTCCCCGAGTCTTCCGCGAACCACACATTATTGTTTGCGTCGACAGCAACTCCCACCGGGTATGAAAAGTGAGTCGTCGTCGGATGATTGGTGAAATTGCCGGTCCCCGGATCGAACATCCAAATGCTTCCGTCACCTGACTGGTCGGAGAACCAGACCCTGCCTAATTT
>JAPCJK010000083.1 GCA_027886975.1 Nitrososphaerota archaeon | reverse complement strand
TTGTTCATCTTTCTGATCTCGGCCAGCTCGTTCGCGAAGACGGATGCGTGCTGTGTGTCGTGTTTTTGTAGAGAGCTTACGACCTTTGCGAAGATCGCGTTGTCTCTGTCTCTGAGCTTGTTGGTTGTAGAATCGAGTTTGGCGACTTGGACTTGGATTTGTCGGACTGCGAGGTCGAGCCTCGGCTTTAGAGGGCCGGGATTCCTTACGGAGTCCTTCACCTTTGTGCCGAAACTCTGGCTGTTTTGCTTTTCCCACTTTCCTGCGAACGTAGACATGGATAGCTTCAGATATCACGCAGGCCCAAATTCCCTATCTGGAGTGTAGTTTAATTCTCTTAACGGTTCAGTTAACTTCTTGCTAAAGAGTCAACCTTCCCTCCATCTGCTCTGAGGATTAGAGCCGCCGGCGCCTCGTTCCCCATCATCGCTTCTCTTGAAGGGCCGAGCCTGCGGAACCGCGCAGGCCATTATGTTCTTACTTGCTAGGTCGTCCCTGTCCCATGTCCTGTCGCACTTCGGGCAGTACAGTTTTCTGTCCTGCAGGGGTACGACGCGGGAGCCACAAGGGCATTTTGAGGACGTGCCTCTCGGATCCACAAACCAGTCAGGAATGCCTTCCCAATTCGCCTTATAGTCGGTCTGTCTCTGGGTTTCCCCGAAGACCCAGGTGTTCATCCTCGCCTTGAACTGGCTTCCTTGTTTGTTCCCTTTTCGATAATGCTTCCTGATTCCCTTTAGATCCTCCATTATGATTCCGAACTTGTGCTCTTTTGCATAGTCGACGATTTGCTTGGAAACTCGATGAATTCGTTGAACAGTGCGATTTCTCTCTCGCCTTCCATATTTGGCAAGAAGCCCTTTTCCAATCCTCTTGTCTTGCCTCGTTACCCTTGCTACCTTGGCCCTGATTTCTCTGTACCTTTCCTTGATTTCGACAACCTCTCCCAGCTCTGTGAATCGGCGGAAGTGACCATTGGTGGATGAAACGGTTGCATTTCTCTCGTTAACATCAATGCCCATGAACCCCTCGGGTTCAAACCTCGTGACTCCCTTCGAGAAAGAGATACTGACATGATGCTCTGTAATGGTCAGTGGCCCTGTCTTAAGGGTCGGGTCATTGACAAAAGAAAGATGGTATTTCGACCCATCTAGGACCAGAAAAATGAATTGGCGTGGAGTCGTGGGTATTCTGAGGAGAAGGTGATTCAGCTGGTACACCTGTCTGTCCAGCTTGAAAAAGGCGCTCCTTATCTGAGGAACTCCCTTTCTGTTCTTGTTCTTGTAAGCCGAAAATGCGACTTCACATGCCGAGAGTACATAGTGGGAATGAAGTCCGTATCCTTTTAGAGACTTGTAAGCGAGCTTTATGAGGGCAAAACGATTCTTGGGGTCACTCTTGATTGCTATACGTATTGCATCGTTGCACATTGATCGAAAGCACTCGAACAGTGACATAAGGGTGCCCGAGGATGTGTACTCAAAGCGAACTGACTTTACACAGACACGACGCCCTTCATTGCAAGATTCACGAATGCCTTGGGTCACTAAACGCAACAGGAGTTGGACGTGTCATAAAAGCAAACGAGTTTCAAAAAAAATAACCGAAGGGGGGGCGCTGAAAGTGTTTCTGCGGACGGAAGAGGTTGGACAATCACTCGGAGAGAAGACAAAATGCGCCCTGTCGCGGTAATCTCTGACGTGCATGCGAACATGGAGGCGTTGGATGCAGTGCTAGGTGAGCTACTGGGAATGGAGGTCTACTGTCTGGGAGACCTCGTGGACTACGGCGCTGAACCGAACGAGGTCATCGACACAGTTCGGGAGCGAGGAATCAAGGGCCTTCTCGGGAATCACGACTCGGCGACCCTAACTGGGGACATCAAGTTGTTCAACGCAAGGGCGGCGATGTCATCGAAATGGACCGCGCGGCATCTGACGGACAGGAGCCGGAAGTATCTCAGCGGGCTCCCCCTTGAACTGAGAATCCCCTTTGGGGATGCCGAGGCGTACTTCACCCATGGCAGCCCGGACGACAGGCTCTGGGAGTATGTCGACCCAAGGACCCATTCTTCTCTCTTCGAGCATTATCTCGGCAAGCTCGGGGTCCAGGTCATCGGACTCGGGCACACGCATGTCCCCTACGTATGGAAGGAGGTGGCGGGGACCGTCTTCAACCCAGGCTCAGTCGGCCAGCCCAGAGACGGGGACAAAAGAGCCTCCTATGCCATCTTGACCTTTGATGGAGAGGAGGTAAGGGTAGAGCAGCGGAGGGTCCCATACGACTACGAGACGACGGCCTCCAAGATCAGGGCCGCAGGGCTTCCAGAATCCTTCGCTGAAAGGCTTGGTTCGGGAACTTGAAATCCTTGAAATAAGAGACCGGTGGGCGGAGTGACACGTTGAGTGGTTACAAAATTTACGCGACGTTCTAGACCGCGCAAAACCCTCAGCGCCGACTACGACTGGAAGAAGCTCGAAGCAAGAGTTAGGGATTTCTACGAGGACCCGACTACGAGGTCTCTGATAGCCAGGGCCGTGTCCAAAAGTCGACCAATCGGCTACGTTGACGGCCCACCAACTCTCAACAACCAGCCTCATGTCGGGCACGTCAGAGGGAGGATGATGAAGGACCTGTGGTACAGGTACAGGACCCTCGAAGGGGAGAACATTGTCTTCCGCGGTGGATGGGACACACAGGGGCTCCCTGTCGAGCTGCAGGCGGAGAAGGAGATGGGGCTCTCCGGGGACAAGGGGGAAGACCTTCGAAAAGTCGGCGTGGAGAAGCTGGTGGAGGCCTGCAAGCAGCTCATCGGGAAATACAAGAAGGACTGGGAAGAAGCAGACAATCTCCTCGGCCTGATGATAGACCACGAAAAGGCCTACATGACTTACAGGGATTCGTACATCGAACGTGAATGGACGTACCTGGAGATAGCATGGAAAAAGGGGCTCCATGGAGAGGGGTTCAACGACGTCCCCTATTGCCCCAGGTGCCAGACAGCCCTAAGCGCAGCTGAGGTTTCTCTCGGGGGGTACGAGCAACTCAGTGACCCGAGCCTGTACTTCAAGGCGAAGCTTGCTGACGGCTCCTTCCTCGTCCTCTGGACGACCATGCCGTTCACAGTAGTCACGGACGAACTTGTCGGGGTCAAGCCCGACGCGGATTATGAGTACTTCAAGTCCGGGGAGGAGACCTGGGTGGTGTGCACGGGGCGCGTTGATGCTCTCGCGAAAGAGCTGGGAGTCGAATTCGGACCAACACTCAAGACTGTGAAGGGGAAAGACATGGAGGGGCTCACCTATCAGCATCCCCTGCTGGACGAAATCCCAGGCCTGAATGATGCCCGCTTCAAAGCGAGAGTCCACTACGTGGTGGCCGAGGAGTATGTAGACGTCACCACGGGAACCGGGTTAGTCCACATGTCCCCGGCAAACGGGGAGGAGGACTTCGCGGCGGCGCAGCGGAGGGGAATTCCTGTATTTGCACCCTTCGACGACCAGGTGAAGTTTACCGTTGATGCGGGAAAGTTCGCGGGGCTCTTCGCCCGAGATGCCGACGAGGTGGTCGTAGAGTCTCTCAGAGAGAAAGGTGCTTTGTTAAAGGCCGGGAGGATCACCCACGACTATCCGGTGTGCTGGCGATCGGACGACAGGCTGGTATGGCTCGCCAGGCGCGAGTACTTTTACTGGGTGGACAGGGTGAGAAGCCAACTAGTGGAGGCAGCTGCCAATGTCGATTACTTCTTCGAGGCTCCCCGGAACCGTTTCGTCGCTTCCGTGGCCGAGTCCCCGCCCTGGTGCATAACCAGGGAGAGGTTCTGGGGGACACCCCTTCCGATTTGGGTCTGCGAAAAGTGCGGAAAGAAGACGGGGGCGTTCTCGAGGAAGAAAATCCTGGAACTTGCCGTAGAGACCCCGGACGGACGCGATTTCGAGCTTCACAGGCCATGGATCGACCGAGTTGTGCTTGGGTGTCCCAGCTGCGGCGGCTGGGCGGTCAGGGAGCCATTTGTCCTTGATACCTGGCACAACAGCGGTGCTTCCCCCTATGCCTCATTCACCGACTCTGAGTTCAAGCGTCTAGTCCCCGTCGAGTTCCTCACCGAGGGGATAGACCAGACGAGAGGGTGGGCGTACACCCTCCTCCTGCTCAACGTGATTCTGACGGGAAAGCCTCTGGCACCATACAGGAAGTTTCTTTTCCAGGGCCACGTCCTCGACCGGAACGGGGTGAAGATGAGTAAGAGCCTTGGCAATGTGATACAGGGGCTCGACCTCCTTAGGAATAACTCGGTAGATGTTTTAAGGTTCTACGTCCTCTCGAAGGCTTCCCCTCCTGATTCTGTCAGCCTCGACTTGAATGAGATGGGGGGGAGGTCATACCAAGTGATCAACACCCTCTACCATCTTCACCTGTACCTTCAGCAAAATGGGGCGGTTGACGGCTTTGATACCTCGAGGAACACGCTCAGTTGGGCGACGAAAAGGAGACTCCTCACAACCGTCGACAAATGGATGCTTTCCAAGCTAGCGGCCGCGGAAAAGAAGGTCGTGGAGTCGTACGGGAAAGCTGCTTTCAACGATTCGGCGAAAACGCTAGAAGAGCTCGTCATTACCCATCTCAGTCAGACCTACATCAGGCTGGTGAGGAACGAACTCTGGAAGGATGACCCGAAGGAGCGAGGACGGCGGCTGTCGATTTATGCTGTACTCGGGGAGGGGCTCAAAACCGCCGACACATTGCTTCACCCGATTTCCCCGTTTGCGACCGAGTTCCTCTACCAGGAGGTGTTCGCGGGCAAGAGTTGGCAGGCTCCGTTGCTTGCCCTTGGGAGGAAACATGGTGCGAAAGGGGGCTCTGCAGTTGCGGAAAGCATCGTGGACCTGGCACTTGTCGCGGAGGAGGCGTGCAACTCTGCCAGGACGAGAGCGAAGCTGAAGAGGCGCTGGCCACTGCGGTCAGCAATGCTGTTAGTGCCGAAGAGGTCAGCGAAGGTCGCGAGCAAGGCACGGGGGACTGTCGCACTCCTCTGCAATGTGAAGGAGGTGTCTGTTGTAACTTCTCCTGGAAAGTTCCCGGCAAGGTTCCTCCTAGGGCCGAACTCCTCGCGCATTGGAGCCTTGTTCAAGGAGAGGACAAGAGACGTCCTCGCCGCCATCGGACCGTTGGAGGGAGCCGCGGCCCTGAAAGCGTACCTTTCTTCCAAGTCGTTGAAAGTTACGACGCCATCGGGGGTGGTGGAAGTACCGGTTTCGGCGTTCGAACTGGTGACTACCCCCGCGGAAGGATACGAGGTGGCGGAGAAGGGAGGGATGTTCGTCGCAATTAGCAAAGAAAGGGACCCGAAGCTGGTTGCCGAGGGACTGGTCAGAGATGTAGCCAGGCGGCTCCAAGCGCTCAGAAAGGAAAAGGGGTTCGTTCCCACGGCGATGCTGCGTTCTGCTTCCGTCGCAGGACTTGAGGACGAGGACCTCGAGCTGCTCAAGCCGCTGGCGAAAGAGATTGCCTTCCTCGTCAGGGTGAAGAAGGTTGAGCTCGCGATGGTCAAGTCAGGTAAAGGGATTTGGGCGGAGTCCGACCTTGACGGCAGACCGGTCTATTTGAAAGTCGGCTAGAGAAGCTTTCTCGCCAATCTAGACAGCCCACCGAGCCATCCGGGAAGGAGGAGCTCGAGGAAGGCGATGTCATCTTCGTTGAAGGCCTTCAAAGCCTTCATGATGAGCAGGTATGAGATAAGTCCAACGGGAATCATGATTAGGGATGCTCCCACCTCGGCAAGCCTCCCCACTCCGGCCAAGTCCGCCACCCTTAGGAGAGTGAAAACGAACAACGCCATGACCGACCCCGCGCCAAGCGACTTCGCATAGGCCCCCACGTCGAGGACCAACCGCCCTGGCCGCCAAACGAAAAAGGCAGTCAGCCCGAGCGTGATGAAAAGCATCGCCGAACGGCCCAGGGCGATCCCGAAGAAACCGTAGTAGGGGACTGTCAGGAATGCCACGGCCAAGAGTCCGACCAATCCAACAAGGTTGCTGATGGTAAAGTGGTGGGCTTTGTCGTCGATAAGCAGGTCGGAGGAGTAGACAGCGGCCACGGAGGTCAGGGAGATTGAGATCGCTATGACTGCCAAGACCGGGGCACCAGCTGCATAGGCTTCCCCGAAGAGCCTGAGGAGGAAGGGCGAAATCGCAGCAAGTACGAAGCCAAGGGGCATGGCCGTGAGACTGATGTGCCGGGTGTATGCCTTGAGCATCCTCCGCTTTTCCTCTTCCTTTCCTACGTAGGCACCGAGGGCCGGGACCAAGACGTTGGTGGCAGCGCTGGTGACAAAGGACGCTACAGCCGCGCCGACGGTAGCGATGTTGTAGACCGCAAGCGGGGGGAGCCCGAGTTGGAGGAAGGCGAGCAATTTGTCGCTTTGGCTGACGGCGAGCCCCATCAAAGCCGCGAGAAATACCGACAGCATGTACTTCAGAACTGGCTTCATGGGCGCCTTGACGGAAACCTGGGTGCGGAGGCCTCGGACGATATCGACGTTGGAGAAAACGGCGAGGACCGAGTCCCCGATGGCATACCCGATGAAGACGCCGGAGGGTCCCATGCCTCGGAGCAGCAGAACTGCTGCGAATGTGTATCGAAGACAGCTCGAGACAATCATCAGCTTCCCCGCCGTTGTTGTCCTCTCTCTTCCGAGCATGGAGTAGGCGCCGAGCTGCCCGAAGGAATAGACGACGGCATCTACACAGGCAAAGAACACCGCGCTCGCCTGGGCAGGCCCCGCCACCATGTTGGCGATGGGGGAGTAGGCCGAGAGCGCTACGATCCCAAGCGAGATCGCACCCGTAATCAACAACGAGATGAAGTACACTCTCTTCCCCGAATTCTGTCCCTTGCCACGGTAGAAAGAGAAAAAGCGAGTGACAGCTGGAGGGGTGGCCACGACCCCCAATCCCCCGATTGGGAGCGCGAGGACGGATATGGTGGTAGCAGCGACGAGCACGACGTTGAGGAAAGACACCAGACCAACTATCGCCTGGTCCCCGGCGTAGTAGTTGGTCAGAAGAACGAGGAATAGAGTGTTGAGGACGAGCGCTGCGATGCTGGCGAGGTAGAGCGCCGCAGCGCCTCTCGCTATCTTCGCGTCGGTCTCAATCAATGAGCGCGCCGCGGTTTGGATGGGCTATTTAATGAGGGGTCAGGCGGTCTTCACATAGTCGGACAGGGAGGCCTGGTAAGCCCCCAAGGTCCGGGCCGAGAAGCCCATCTTCCTCAGGTCCCTCGCGAACTCGGCTGCGAACCCGTGGACAGTGTACACCATTTCCGGGGAGACGGCCTCGACCAACTTGATTAGCTCCTGGTAGTCGCAGTGGTCGCTGAGCGGGAAGGAATAGTCGGCGGCCAAGGAGAACCTGTAGCCTGACCTGATCGCCCATCCGCTGAAGGCTATGATTATCGCGCCGTACTTCTTCTTGAGTTGCGACATGAGCCTGCTCCGGCCGCTCGAC
>JAPCJK010000082.1 GCA_027886975.1 Nitrososphaerota archaeon | reverse complement strand
GTCGACGAACCTTTGCTCCCTCCGGATACTGTGGTGACCGCCGATTTCGCTTTCATAAGGTGGCACGGGCACGGTACTAGACCTTGGTACAACTACAGGTACGGTGAGAAGGAGCTTCAGAATTGGATTCCCAAGGTTAAGGACGTAACCGCTCGGGCCAAAGTCACGTACGGCTATTTCAACAACCACTTCAGAGGATTCGCCGTAGAAAACTCCCTGAGGATGATGGAAATTCTCGGGGTCGCGAGCCCTCAGCAAGAGGAGACCAAGGCAAGAGCAACCAGGTTCCTCGACAAGGGGGTAAGGGATGAAGGAGAGAGCAGTATTCTGGAGTTCGTGGAGAAAGAGCCTTCCAGATGAAAGCAAAGATCCTAATTGAAGGTGGAACCCCAAAGGTACCTCCGGACGAACTCAGCAGGGTGATTCAAGGTGCGGGGATCGAAATAAGTGAATACAAGGCAGATATTGGAATCGTGGTTGGGGGTGATGGACGGTTCAGCCGTTATGGGAGGACCGAGAGCATCCCTCTCCTTTTTGTTGGAGTTAGGTCGAGGGACCCTACGGGATCTAGGGCACACCTCGCGCAGACTACGTTCGACGAACTCCCGGCAGCGCTGAGGATGATCCGAACCGGAGACTACTTGGTCGACGAGCACATCCGACTGGCGGTCTTGAAGAATGCGAAGCCCCTCGGGGAAGTTTTCACTGACGTTTATGTGCAGAGGGGAGCGGAGAGCACATGCATCAGATACAAAGTTAGGATCACGGGTGAAGGAGTAGGCATCGACGAGGCAGCCGTAGGGGACGGAGTCGTTGTCTCAACCCGCGCTGGTTCGACTGGATACTATTCCTATCCCGACAGAATAAAGGGAAAATGGATGGACCCCACCGCTTTCACCCGAATTGGAAGGGACGAGGTGGGGATTTGTCATGTGGCTCCTACATACACCGAGCGGTCTGGGCTGAACCAGCATCCACTACGTTATTCAGTGCCCCGGGGAAGCATAATCAAAATCTCGCTCTTCAGAGAGGCCGATGCAAGACTTTACGGAACGACCGATAGCAGAGCTGGGGTCAAGGTGGTCCCGGAAGACGAAATAACGATTCGTAATGGGAGTCAATCGACGAAGGTCATCGTATTGAAAAAGGCGGGTAAAGAGGCGTTAGCCTAGGCGGGGGGTTCGACCCCGGTCGAGATGTACTCCACGCTCTCCCCGATGTACGTCGCGTGGTCTGCAATTCTTTCGAGATATCGGAGTATGAGTGTTGACGAAAGTGAGCACTTCAGATTTCCTTTTTCCTCAAGCATTTTCTTGAGGTTGTTTCTGTAGCTCTCGTCCACAACATCGTCCATCTTTGGAATTTTCCTGGCCATTTCTACATCTCGCCGGGCGAAGGCTTCGACGCTCATCCGTATCATCTCCTGAGTCTTGTGCGCAGTTTCGACGACGAACTTACGATCGCACTTGCTCAAGTCCCCGAACATGTCTAGGACCTCGGCTATGTCGAGGGCGTACCGCCCATAACGAAAGAACCCGTATGAGATTTCGAGACAGGCCTTGAGGAACCTCAGGTCTGTAGCCACCGGCTGATATCTGGCTATCATCTCCATAGATAGGTCGCTTACCTGCCTGTGCAAGGATTGAAGACGGGTCGACATTTGTTTGACTTCGGCGCCTTTGCCTCCTCGGCTGTATGCCTCTATGGATGCAGAGACCGCCTGCTGTGACAACGTAGCCATGTCGAGAAGGAGACTGTTCAGCTTCTCGAGTCCCATGTCCATCAACCGTGGCATCTTATCCATCCACCTACCCAAACTTTCCTGTGATGTACCTCTCGGTCAAATCCTCCTTGGGATTTTCGAAGATTTTCGTCGTTTCGTCGTACTCAATCAGCTTTCCAAGATAGAGAAACGCCGTGAAATCCGCGACCCTGGAAGCCTGTTGCATGTTGTGAGTAACAACCACAACCGTATACTTCTCCTTGAGGCTCGCCATCAGACCCTCGATCTTGGCAGTTGCCACTGGGTCAAGGGCCGAACAGGGTTCGTCCATGAGTATGACTTCGGGCTGGAGGGCGATCGCTCTTGCGATACAAAGCCTCTGTTGCTGACCGCCCGAGACGCTCGTTCCCGGCTTCTTTAAGTCGTACTTCACTTCATCCCACAACCCGGCTTGCTCTAGGCTCGACTTTACTATATCGTCGAGACTCTTCCCCCTTCTCATCCCGGTCAGCTTCAATCCAGCGGCAACGTTGTCGTAAATGGACATCGTAGGAAACGGATTCGGTTTCTGGAAGACCATCCCCACCCGGCGGCGAATCATCACCGGATCTACTCCGGGACCGTAGATGTCCTCCTTGTCCAGGAGTACTTGGCCAGTTACCGTTGCCTTGGGTACGAGCTCATGCATCCTGTTGAGGCAACGGATGTAAGTTGACTTGCCGCAGCCGGAAGGGCCGATAATGGCAGTAACCGAATTGGCCTTCATTGAGATTGAGACGTTGACGAGAGCCTGTTTCTCTCCATACCAAGCGCTTAGGCCCAGGCTACTCATCTTCTCCGTGTGATTACTCTGCACTTTCGGTGGTCTTCCCTCTCCCTGTTCTTTAATGCTAACCACTGCCCGCTCGTCGGTCGCGGTAGATTCTAGCGTCTGGAACCACGCCTCCCGCCGGTAGCCAGCCGAACGCCAATGTTGATGGTCAAGACAACAAGGATGAGTACGAAGGCCGCACCCCACCCTGCGGCTTGTATGTCAGGATAGGGCTGAAGCGCATCCCTCCAGATACGTAACGGAAGAGCGTCAATTGGCTGGCCAAACCCTTGGAAGAAATAGGAGTTCCCAAGGACAGTCATTATCAGCGGCGCGGTCTCGCCCGCTATGCGGGCAACTGCAAGGAGCGACCCTGTTATCAGTCCTGCTTTGGCGGCCGCTATCACGATGCTGACGGTCGTCCTCCATCTTCTTACGCCCAATGCTGCAGAGGCTTCGCGCAGAGAGTTCGGAACCAACTTGATTGATTCCTCTGTAGTTCTGGCAACAATCGGAATGAGTATGAATGATAGGGCTAGAGAGCCCGCCAAGGGAGAGAAGTGTCCAAAATAGAGCACAAATGCCAAGAATACCGTCACACCGGCAACAATCGAGGGGAACTCGGTCAGCACATCGTTGAAAAGCCTCATGAGTGATGCGTATTTGTTGTCCCCGTATTCGGCTAGAAAGACTCCCGACATGATTCCGATGGGTATTCCGATAAGGCTGGTGAGCCCTATGAGAATCAGAGACCCCTGGATGGAGGGACCGATCCCCCCAACCGTCTGACCTTCCGCGCCTGGAGTCTGTGTGAGGAAATTCCAACTGATTATGGGGGCCCCTCTTACTACGACCTCGAGGAGGATGCTCCCGAGGGGTAACACCGCGACGATTACACAAACAAGCCCGAGAATCGAGAATGTCCGGTCCTTGAACTTCCGGACGCGGTAGCTGTTCAAATTACTCCACAGCTCCGCCTTTGACCTTCAACACTCTAGTGACCAGTACTTGGGCGGCTATGTTGATTATCAATGCCACAATCATGAGAAGCAGGCCTATTCCGATGTAGGCCGATATTTCTAGAGTTCCCGGCGAAGCCTCGATGAAGCCGTTTGCTATCAAGGAGGCCATGGTCTGGCCTCCCTTCAGGAGGGAGGTGGGCACGGCGGCTGGCCCGACTGTATTTCCGATTACCATCGTAACTGCCATGGTCTCGCCGACCGCTCTCCCCAGCCCGAGAATCACCGCCCCGAAAATTCCAGAGCGTCCGTACGTGATGACCCAATTCCTGATTACTTCCCATCTTGTAGCGCCAATGCTGTAAGCGCCTTCCCTAATCGAGTTAGGGACTGCCGTGATGATCTCTCTCGATATCGATGAAACAGTAGGTATGATCATTATCGAAAGGATGATTCCTGCTGAGAGGACATCCAAACCGAACGGGGTCCCACTGAAGGTCGGAATCCAGCCGAGGTAGTCGGAGAGTGGTTTCTCAATGTAGTCGATTACATAGAACCTGAACACAAACACGCCCCATAGCCCATAGACTACGCTGGGAACCGCAGCAAGGAGCTCGACCAAGTATGAAATCGGGACGCTGACGCGTCTAGGGGACATCTCAGAGAGGAAGATTGCAATCCCGAGGCTTATTGGCACACCGATGATCAGGGCGATTGCCGACGTCACGAGAGTTCCGAGGAGATAGGGCAACGCTCCAAAAATCTCACGGCCGACCACCGGATTCCAATTTGTGCCGATGAAGAAGTACGTTCCGAACGTCTGAAGAACAGGTAACGCGCCTGTGAGGAGAGTGTAACCTGCCACAAATAGGATTGCTAGGGCTGAACCAGCCAGGATACCTGCTAGGATCTTGAAGGTTTGATCGCCATGGCTGAAATTAGCCAAACGCGCCCTTCACCCTGTATTTCCGAACAAAAAGATGAAAGGCACGGGTCGCCGAAGGCGGCTCCATGCCTAGTGAGTTGTAAGTGTTTGTCCGTTGTACGTGATTGATGAGACGCTCTGTTCGTTGAGAGTGACTAAGTTGGCTGGAAGCGGGACATAGGAAAGGCCTGACGATGTTTGTTGACCGTCGTGAGTCACCCACCACAGAAACTGAACAAGAGCAGTCGCTCCGTTCGCGCCAGTCCCTGATGTTTGCCCTGTATTCACATTAAGCTCCTTGTAGACGAATATGTAGGTGAAGGTCACTATTGGGTAGGTGGTAGCTCCGGGCTTGTTCAGAAGGTTGATTTTTGACCAGTCTCCGAGGCCCGTCGGATACGTCACGGCTGTGGCTGCTGAGGCCGAGGTCGCGAGTGTCGGGAGAACGAAGCTGCCGCTTGGGTTCTGAACCGCAGCGACGGTCATCTTGTTCTGGATCGCGTATGCAAGTTCAACGTAGCCAATGGTGTATTGAGTACCCCTGACAACACCTGCAACGCCCTCGTTGCCCGCCGCGCCGAGGCCGACTGGCCAGGCGACAGTCTTCCCTTGACCGATCGTCGTATTCCAGGAGTGACTATCAGCGCTGAGGAAACCTGTGAAGGTGAATGTAGTGCCCGAGCCGTCGGACCTATGAACAACGAGTATGCTCTTGGCTGGAAGATTCCCGGCAGTGGTTGAATTGGTCTGGAGGCCCGCGATCTCTGGGTCATTCCACATTGTCACTTTGCCCGTGTAGATGTCCGCTATCACGCTCCCCGTCAGCAGGAGACCCTTGGGGATTTTTGGTACGTTATATGCAACTGTTACGGCACCAATTGTGGCCGGAACGGTAAGGGCGTTGGGGGTCTTTCCGATGTCAGCACCCTGCAACGGGGCATCTGATGCCCCGAAATCAACCGTATGTCCTTCAAACGCGGCGATTCCACCGCCGCTTCCGATAGATTGGTAATTGACTTGGATGTTATTGAACAAGTTGTGATATTGGACTGTCCACGCGGACATTAGCGGAAATATGAATGTCGAACCTGCGCCCGCGAAAGATGCACTCTGGGGAGTCGAATTGCTGACGGTAGAGACGATGACGCTTGTGGTCGTTACTTTTTGAGTCGTCCCGGGATTGAGCGCGATGTATGCTCCCGCAGCAACAATAACGATCACCAAGGCGACCGCAAGCCCAACTGTTGATGTGCTCACTGCTTTTCGATTGAAATCCATCTTCACCATTGCCAAGCCCTTAGGTGATTTATTGGTAGCCGACAGAGTCTATGGTGACAATCATAGAATATAGAGTAACTACCGTCTCAGCCCCATTTGACGGGATCTAGGAGGGTTTTCATTCGGAGGATAAACATAAACTCCACCATGCCGCGCCTCAATCGGTCTACATAGAAGGACCAGATTAGCCTTCGCGGTCACTCAGGCGACTTACTAAATATGGCATATGCATCGGAGAAAATATATAGTGGGTATTGTGGATAAAGCACGAATGGCTGGGGATACAAGGAGGCTTGACTTCAGAAAGGTTCAGGTGACAGGGGGCAACAGCTTCGTTGTTTCTCTTCCGAAGAACTGGGTCACCGATGTCGGATTGCACGCCAGAGATCCTGTCGCTGTGATGATCCAACCCGACTCATCTTTGCTCATAATCCCAAGGCGAGATATTAGGGCGACCTCAAAGTCTGAAGCGACCTTGGAGGCGACCCAGGGCCTGGACAAAGACTTCCTCCTAAGGCACTTCATTTCATACTACCTCGCTGGCTACGATACCATTCGGATTACTCTTGGAAAGTCTGACTCGTCGCTTAGGGGCTTTATTCGAGAAGGAATCCGAAGGAAGCTCGTTGGTGTGGAGATCATCGAGGAGTCGTCCGGAGGAATCCTCACACAATGCCTTTCGGGATATGTCGACCTCCCACTGAAGAAAGCCCTTGAGCGGATGGCCATCATCGCAAGCGGTATGCTGTCTGACTCAGTGGGCGTCCTGAATGAAGGAACCCGCGCGATGGCCGAAGAAGTAATCGAGCGGGACGACGAAGTTGACAGGTTCTATCATTTCCTGCTTAGACAGCTCAACATCGCCGTGAGGGACAGGTCGGTTATTCAGGAGATAGGGCTGACCTCGACGAGGGACTGCCTGGGGTATAGGTTAGTCGTGAAGAGCGTTGAAAGGGTGGCAGACCATGCAGCGGGGATAGCCTCTCAGGCGGCGAATCTTCAGAACGTCTCGGATGGAGCTGTAAAGAAAGTTCAGGAAATGACTTCTCTGTCTAAGAAAGTCTTCGATGGGTCGATTGCCGCACTGCTGCGCCTCGACGGCAAGCTAGCGGAGGACGCCATTGCTCGGACCAAGGAAGTAGTCCAGATGGAAGGAAGAATCAGTGGGGAAGTACTCGCCCCTAGGATGAGCGGGGCCCAAGTGGCCTCAATGAAACTCATGTTGGAGAGCATAAGACGGGCTGCGGAGTACGGGTCTGACATCGCAGAGATCGCCATCGACCTGACGGTGGCAGAGCCGCGATCGGTCTGATTGGACTATTCTCTCGGACGCGTGAGCGTTCAACCTAATGGAGCTCGGGGAGCTCGCATGTTTGCTCAAGCATCTCTACCAGAACAGTCTCGCCCCTTTCAGTCAACCGGACGTTCTCTGCGACTTCGTCTCCTTCGAGGGTGGAGACGACCTCCACGAGGTACTCTCGCTGAAGCCACCCCAGAAGATTGCCAAAGGCGAAGGGGGCCAGCCTGGTCCTTTGTTGAAGCGCCTTAACGCCCATTGGCCTGCTGCCAACCAGTGCCAATAAAGTTACGAGGCTTTGGTTCGACAGGATGTCCCACGGACCTGACCTGATGGGACCGATTGTTCTTGTTTCCTGCATCTCAACGCTTGATTACGAGGAGTGAACTAAATGGGTTCTCGACGGAGGTTCTAGAACCTCCTAGAGAATATAGAGGGTGCCCCTGTCGTCAGCCGCCGGGCAGACCGAGACTTTGTGCGACTGACTTCGACAGTTCCCCGCCAAGGGCCTTCAGCCTC
>JAPCJK010000081.1 GCA_027886975.1 Nitrososphaerota archaeon | reverse complement strand
TGAATCCGCGCCGGACCCATGAGATTATCGGGACCGCAGATCGCTCGACCGCGTCTCGCTCCAATGACTGAATCTCCTGAAAGCCGAAGAAGAGGAGGTAGAGGTACCCTGTGTTGATTACAAGCGTTGGCAGCCAGCCTGACCCCGGCGGGATATTGAAGAGGCCAGCAAGATTCCACGAACCTGTGGCTCCGAGCACCAAGCTATGATACACTAGGATTAAGATCAGGGCCCCGGTCATGACTATCTGCAGCACTCCCAGCAGCCTCAGGTACCTCTGTTCGAAGAGTATGTTCAAGATGGTCCAGCCTATGAATAAAGCAGCAATCCCATAGACGATTACGCTGCTGAGGAATGGGCTGAAGCCATAGGCGTTGAGAATCGCCGGAAGGAAGGGAGGCTCGAGGACGAAGATGAGGAAGACGATCTTGGTGTACGCCGCAAGGGCGGTGTTCGCCACCCACATCGAGAGCCTGGATACGAAGTATCTGACGCTTCTCGTCCCGACCGCAACCTTGGTGAAGGAGGGTCCACCGACTCCGCCCAGGCCAAGCTGCTCTGACTTCCTGTACATGTCAGAATACACCTTCGCCATCGCCACCGAAAGCACCGTTGCCAAGAGCAGCGAAGCCAGGGACACAACTTCGTACTGGAGAACGTTCTCGGGGATTAGGATGAAGAGCGGGGAGCCGAGGGTGGCCCCTACTCCAACAGCCAGCATCGTACCAAAACCGTAGACGGGCCTCCTGCGGCCCACCGAAGGGATTCTTCTGAACCTCGCCCAGAGCGACTCAGGGAGTTGCGCGATCAGGGCCGTCCCTGCGAAGGCCAGAGCGACCATGGCCAGGACCGCGACAACATCCCCGACTCCGATGTTGCCGTTAGACGCCAGGTGCGTAAGTTCGTCAAAGGCGTACCCCAGTGCGAAGGCAACCGAAACAACCCCTACTCCTAGTCCCGCTATCTTGAGGCCGAGGGCACCCAACCTTGTCCTGCGCCTGAGCTGGGACACTAGGTTTCCCCCGACTTTATGGAGAGCCCCATCTCTTTCAGATGGAGCGCTCCGTGTCGGAGGGAGTAGAACGCAGAAAGCATTAACAGTGTTCCGACCGCAAATTGCACGAAGGATACATATTGGCCGAACGGCGAAGCGCCTATGGACCCGTAGGCACGAGCAGCGAAATACTGGACCAAGGCCGCAGGGGTGTTGATGCCGACAACTATGGGGACTAGGATCAGGATTCCCGCCACAACAAGAAAGGAGGCAAGGGTGAGCTCGCCCAGTGCGATGGCAAAGAGACGCCCTGGTTCAGGATTGGCCCCCACTTGCAGCGCGTTCACGAACCTCCTGATGCTCTCATCCTGGGAATCCTTCAGCTTTCGTTCGAGCTTCGCCTTGAGTTCGGCATCTGAGCCATGGAGAAGGACGAAGGCCTTGACATCGAGGATCAACCTATCCAGCAGGTCTTCGGTCTTCCTTTCGCTACTACTCAACGAAGGACTGGCCGTACTACCGGGAGTAGTATTTCTCCGTTGGCCCCTCAAACCCCCTTAGGCCTCAAAAACGGTTAAAGGAGGAGTGCTCTTGCGAGCCATGAATGGAAGCAGCCGCCTCCCTACGCCAGACGGTAACACACCTCTTCGACGCAGTGAGGTTCAGCAAGCACGCCAAGGAGATGGAAGAAGCCGCCAGGAAGGCCGAGAGCGACCTGGACGTGGAGCTGAGCAAACTCGAAAGTCACACCGAAGAAATCACGAACCTGCTGACCTCCATGAAAACCGGTTCCGATGACGCGGTCAAAGAGCTCGCCCGGCAGCTCGAGGAGTTCCTCGAGACCGCCAAAGCCCAGGCAAGTGGGAAGCTGGAGAGGAAGACAAGGGAGCAGGCTGAGGACTACAAGCGCACCGCTGCGAGTGAGAAGGACAAAGCTCTCAAGAGCCTCGAGGCCTACCTCGCAGCTGACCCCCTCCCAGTCGTCGAGCTGATAGTCCAGGTCAGACTTACTGAAGGCGTTTACGAGGCCCGGTCACGGTACGAATGCGAAGGCAGTATCAAGTACGACTTCCGCCTGGCCGCCCAGAACTCCAAGCTGTTTCACCAGGAGCTCACGCTGTCGCAGCTTGGCCACGAGATAAGAGTCCCGGTCAGGTTCTCTAAGGCGGTTTTGAAGAAGGGGAGGGTCCCCGGCTTCGAAAGGCTTGATCAGTACCTCCTAGCCAGCGCCGAGACTTCTGGGGGCAAGATCAGGGCAACCTTCCACAAGCCTGGCAACGAGGCGAATCTCAAAGTAGTGACTTCGGGACCCAAGCCCGAGGACTTCCTCGGCCTTGAATATGGCGACCAGACAGAGGAGGTCAACGTCACGAACGACCCTTCACTCGGCGCCTACATCGACCTGGAACTAGTCAGAAAGGCCATGGGCGATCTAGTGGAAGAGTTGGTCGAGCTTTCAAAGAAGAAGGTGGGGCTGCTGCGGCTCTCCCTTGACGGTGAGGAACCTCTCGAGGACATCAACTGCGAGTCTATCCTCCACCTGGTGCTCAAAGTCCACGGTCCGAGCTACCGAGCTCTCGTCAAGGAAATCTCAGAAGGCTCTCAAAAGCATGGGGCGGACCTAAGCATCGGCTTCATCCAGGAAAGGCTGAAGGTCTTGGGGGACCTCTCCGGGACGGTGTCGACGGCCCTGAGCCTTCAGAACCCCCGCTAGCCAAGGAAATCTCGTTAAGGAAAAGACGTAGGGGACCTTGAAGAGTCGAGCTCAGGCGTTGGCCTCAAAATTACCTCCGAGCAGAAATCTCGCAAAATAGAAGAAATTCGTCTATCGGGGGTCACTCGTCGTGGTCCCCTTTCATCCACATCTTTTCTTCTTTCGTTGGCGTCAGCTTGTATCCAACCATCCACAGGAATGTTCTTGCAGTAGAAGGTCCCACATGCTTGAACCGCGACTGCAATTCATCCTGCAGCTTATCCTCTTTCCTACCAAACGAATCGACATAGGAACGCATCGAGCCGAACTCCTTTTTCAGGTCGACCATTGTTTTCGCGTTCAGGACCGTCGCACGGATTTTCTTCTCATTCCTTACTATGTCCGGGTTCTTCATTAGTGCCTGGATCGTCTTTTCAGACAACCCTGCCACCCTCTCGGGGGCGAACCCTTCGAATGCTTTCCTGAATCCCGGCCACTTGTTCTCGACGACCCTCCAGTTGAGTCCCGCAGAGAATACGGCCCTGCACATCCGGTCGAAGTACTCCGCATCAGTTTTCAGTCGGGCAGTCCGACTCGAAGGAGGCATCCATAAACCTCTACCATCCGGCCCTATTTATCCGTCTTCAAGTTCTTGAGGGTAATGATCCGCGTCAACTTCCTGCCCGGACGGACCGTTATCCTGTCCCCCATCGATACCTTGACCCCTCCTCGACCGTCGATTGTCCCATACAACCTAGCATCGGCGGGTCTGTAGAGAGATGCTTCAATTGTGCACCCCCAGGGTATCGTGTATCTGAGAGGGTGCTCCCCAGACCCAGTTCTCTCCGTGTACGTGGGATTGACATGGCAGACCCCTACTCTGTCCCTACCGATCCTTGTGTACCCAGCGGGATTCATCGACTCCCCTTTGATTCTGTCCGGGTAGGAGTAGTAGCCTGTGGAACCTGCCGATGTCGTGAATATGACACCATCGCCTATGGCTGCATCGTCGAGGGCGATCCCCTCCCCTCTGACTTTGAGCCTATACCGTATGCAAGTGCTCTCGGCGCCTCTTTGCAAGTATGTGTCGGTGAACACCTCCCCCTGACTCTTCCCGTTCATCAACACCTCCAACCTTCGGTGCTCGTCGACTCTGTATCTGCCCGCAGTGATCTCTTCCAATACCTTAGGCAGCTCGTCGAAGAATGCCCCGGCCAAGAACCCCTTAGACCCTGTCGGTGTTTTCGACCTGACGCCGACGAACAAAAGCGGAATGTCCTCTGTTCTTCCATACCTGCTGAACTTCCCGTCCCCTCCGACCACGACCCCAAAGTCGGCGCTCTTGTCTGCCACTTCTATTCCAACCTGCTCCAGGATCTTCTTCAACTCGGCCAGACCCACCTTGGGCCTCCCTCCATCCAACAGCATCTTTGCCTTCATCCCATCAATCCCCCTTCCCCCCCGACGAACTCCAGGATACTCCCCTCCCCCTCGGGCCTCCCCCTGCCCTCCAGAAACCTCGTGGCCTTCGACCTTACCTCGTCCTGCTTGGCGTTCGATACCCCCAACATCCCCATCATCTTGAGCGAGTTCTCGACAGCGAAGCCCCTGAAATGATTGTTGAAGTAGCCATAGGTCTTCTTCGCCCTTGTCACCACCTCCTGCACCTTTGGGACCCAAGCCTTGAGCTCGCTGTCCTTGTACCGGTAGTTGTACCAGGGCCTCGACCCGTGCCCGTGCCACCTGATGAATGCGAAGTCTGCGGTCACAACTGTGTCTGGGGGGAGCAGAGGCTCGTCTACGATGACGTTGGCCACATTCTTGCTGCGGAGGTTAGACCAGACGTCTACCCTCAGCCACGAAGGGTGGCGGAATTCTACCGCGAACTTCACGTCCTCGGGGACCACTCCCAGGAACCCCTTCAGATTCCTGAAGTCCTTCTCATACGAAAAGCTTGGAGGGAGCTGAATCAGAATGGGCCCCAGCTTCCCAATTTCCATCAGGGGTTTCAACAGGCTCAGGAACCTGACCAGGTCGGTTTCGACCCCCTTGCCCAAGTCCAACCTCTTGTCATGGGTCATCTCCTGCGGGAGCTTGACTGAGAAGACGAAGTTCTCAGGACTATGCTTCGCCCAGCCGAGGACCAAGCCCTTCGATGGATACGCGTAGAACGTCGAGTCGATTTCCGCGGTCCCGAAGACCTTGGAGTAGAACGAGAGCTTGTTCGTGTCGGCGGTAGGGTAGAAGACTCCGAGCCATTCCTTGTATGACCAACCAGAGGTGCCTATGAGAAGTTCGCCCATTCCTCACCGGTCCGCCATGCCCCGTAGATTAAAGCTGATGGTGAACCGTGGCTAGAGGACCGGCATCCACCCGGGCCTCGCGGACCAGGTCGCGACAGCGTCGTGGACATGTATAGACTCGAAGCACCGACCGCTCACGAAGAGAGCGCTCGGGAACCTGCTCACGCATTCCCTGACCAGATCTTCTGCGAAACGAGGGTTCGCCTGCGCCTCCAAAATCTTCTTTGCCTCTTCAAGTCTTTTCATCTCCTCCTTGGGGGATGCCGAGAAGCACTCGGAAATTTTCCCGACAACGTCCATGGAGTCCAGGGTTTTCCTGCTCCTCATGATTACCGTAAGCTCAGCCCGCTGCATGTGCCCGATGCCTATCATCTTCTTACTGCAGGGGCAGGCGGTCAAGCCGTCGACGGTAAACTTGTATGTTATCGCTCCCCGCTCGGTGGCTCGCATCCCCACCTTTGCAAACCTGTCTTCGTAGGGGAGCTCGTACCTGCAGGTCACCGAAGTCCCCGGCTGCGTTTTGTTGACCTGGCTCGATATCCACCTCAGCCATTCCTCCATGCCCTGGGCCTTCCTTGCGTTGGCAGCCCCCACCAGCCGGCTCATATGGACCCCCCTGCGCAACCCTGTCGATGTCTGAATCGAAAGCGTGACGGGCATCAAAAGGCCTCCCGCAGAGTACAGGACTTTCAGATCGGCCACCCCTGCGTCTATTGGAAACTGGGAACCTTCTGACTGGACGTCGGCAGTCGCGTCGATGAATTCGAATGCGTCAGAAGAAGTGGGATCTCGCGTTGGCAAGGGGCCCCACGCCACGCTCATCCTTTAAGTAATTTTCTCTGCGCCGGCATTCCTCAGAGATTCCTCAGAGGGTCCTCTGTCCCTGCTTCCCCGAATGCCTCCTCTCTCATCGCGCACCCCGCACACTCCCAGCAATGGTCCCCGCCATCTCTGTGGCAGCTCCAAGTCAATTCAAGCGGGACGCCGATTCGGGAAGCGAGCTTCACTACCTGAGCCTTCGTCCTCCCCTCTAGGGGACGCAAGATCCTTGTCTTCCTGGCGGCTAGGATTTTTGACCCCGCCCGAAATGACATCTCAAGCCCTGCGAAGAACCTCGGGCTGGTGTCTCTGAACACCGCCAGGTCGTCCTTGTTGTGTCCTCCCACAAGATAGTCCGCTCTGACCTCTTCCGCGAAGGAAGCTGCGAATGAATAGAATACGCTGTTCCTCATCGGGATGTAGGTGGGGGGATATCCGGGAAATTTCTGGCCGCCTATTTCGCTGGCCTCTTTGAGGTCGGGGAGTCTGACCAAGCGATGCTCAGCGACGCAAGCCGCCTTTGCCAGGTCCCCCGCCGAATTGAGCTCCCTCTCTGCGATGCCTTCGTAGACGAAGGTCAGTGCTCTTATCCGGTACTTGTCTTTGGTTAGGTAAAGGCAGGTGGCAGAATCTATGCCACCCGAAAGGAGCACTATCGCTTCCTTCGTCGTTTCCCGGCCTCGTTCGAATGGATCTGCGCCAGAAGATGGCTCCCCTTGTTGAGCCCCTCGTATACGTAGACCCCGACAGCCGTGACGTTTTCCGGCATCTTGTCAGCGACCCTTTTCAGAACCTCCCTTGCAAGGTTCTCGACAGTAGCTTCGCCCTCCAGCAGGACCGTGGTACCCCTTGGTGCGCGGATTGCGAACGGCCCGTGTATCGTCTCGAAAGCCAGGGTGACGCTCTTGGGGTCCATCTTCGTTACGTATCTCTCGTTGATGAACAACTTGTGGTCAAGGCCCCCGATGGCCTCCCTGACGATCCGCTTTGCGACGCCGAAATCGACCACCATGCCTTCCACTGGATGCCCAATCACCTCCACAAGCGCGCTAGAGGTGTGTCCGTGCATGACCGAGCACTTCTGGGTCTTGGGGAGAATGTGTGCGTAGTCGAAATTGAAAGATGGATCGTCAAGGAAAATCGTCTGGAGGTCTCCCTTCTTATCCAACCCCAGCACCCTGATTCCGTGGTCCGACCCGTCGCTTCTGAGTGAATCCCTATTCAGGAACAGGCTGTCCTTCTTGCTCGCCGCCAAGGCCTTCTGTTCGGTCGGGCTGAGTTCTCGATCTACGAAGACGAGGGTTCCGTTCACAGAAAAGTCCGCTCTCAACGTTCTGCTCGTCCCAACTGGAACATCTTCATCATACGGGATCTTCAATTCGTCCAGAAGCTGCTTGAGCAGCTGATACGTACCAGTCCGGACAAAGGAGCCCTTGCTCCGGTATGCTCTGGCGTAGCCACCCTTGTCCAGCTCTCTAAGTCTTGGTGTCAGTGCCGCGAGAAGGTCCTGGCCCATTCCGATCAAAGCTGCAAATGGGTTCGTTTATAGTATTTGTCGGCGGAAGCCCCGTGGCGCGGCCTTGATCCAGCCTGGTCAGGATAGCGGCTTCCCAAGCCGTTCGCCCGGGTCCGAATCCCGGAGGCCGCACCAAATCATCGTTTCATAGGCTGCGATGGCGGCTAGACTCGGCCAGTCTTGAATCGATGACCGCTGCGATGGCCTCCCCCATCTTCCCATACCCCTCAATGTCAGGATGAAGCCCGTCGGGAGTACCTTGAAGTTCGTCTGGCTCTCCTGTCTTTGCAACCGCGAGCCCTGTGTCAACAAAGGGAATTGACCGTTT
>JAPCJK010000080.1 GCA_027886975.1 Nitrososphaerota archaeon | reverse complement strand
GCAGACGGGAAGCCGGGCGAGCTGGAGATTTGGGACTACAAGGGCTCGAAAAAGGTGGAGCACGACTCTGAGGAAATGAAGAACTACAAGTTCCAAATGCAAGTGTATTCAGAGCTATACAAGAAGAGGCACGGGGAGTATCCTGCGCGGGCGATACTCTGCTTCCTCGGCGAGGAGAAGTTCGAAGACATGCTTGTGGAGGTCCCGCTAGGGGCGAAGGCTGCGCAGGAGGCGTTGGCCCTGTTTGGGAAAACGGTGTACGAGATCGAAAGGAGGCGCGATGTCGATGATTGGTCCGCACCGGAGACGACACCTTCCAAGGAGACGTGCGGCGCCTGCGACATCAGATGGGACTGCTCCGCCGCGAAGGCGACTTACAAATTCCCTCTGCGGAAGCCTTAGCTTGGGTTATCAGGCTAGGGCAATTGCTTGGCGTTCGTGATTACCTTGTAATCTACCCCCAAGGCGTCGCCGAAGTGTCGTTGGGCGCAGATAATCTTCCTGCGTTCGTCCGGCCGAAGGTCGTTCAGTATCGTAGTCCCCTTCGTTTCTCTTACAAGGTAGAGCTTCAGCTTCTTAGAATCCTTCAGTAGCCCTTCCCCTTCGTCCCAGACGATAGCCCAGTCAGGGTTGTACGTACCCACTGGGGTCGTTATGGTGAACCATGGTGGAAGTTTGAAGTACATGAAGACTTGAGGGAGCCTCTCCAGGTCCTCGATGAACCTCCTTTCGACGTCGGAGTCGAACTCTGTACCGTCGTAGATGGATCTCTCACAAGAGACAACGTACTGCTCCCAACTCGTCATCTCCTCCTTGAAGAGGCTCATTTCGTACCATTCGTTGACTCTTTCATACTTTATTCCATCAACGAGATAGTCAGTCAAACGATCTCGAATGTGACGGGCGGCAAGGGAGGCGAACTCGAATGGGTTGTCCATGGCTTCGTGTTTCTTCTTTGTTCTTAGGAAAATCTCAACCAGGGTCCTCTTTGAGAGCCTGACTGGAGGTGAAGTGTTCTCGAGGATATGAGAAATCATATCGGTGAGATTGGGCAAAGGGTACCGCCCCGCCAAGTCAACAAGTGTCCGAGCCGAGCTGATTTGGAGGGCCTCGAATGCTCCCTCCTTGTTCAGGTCAACTCTCGCCTTGATGACCGTTACCCGAGGTGCCCTAATCTCGACAGAATCGATGAGTTTAACGCAGTCGTCAATGAGTCGCTCTGTGTCGACTTTGACGCTGTAGTGAGTCTTCTGTCTTATACGCTCCCACAGCTCCTTGAATTCGGGCTTCAGGGTCATCTCCTTCCTCAGTTTGACTGGTCTCGGCTTCCTCGCGTTCGCGGGAGGCGGTGGATGCTCGACTCCCACCCCAAACTCCTCCACTACCTCCTGCTGGTACTGCTCGACAAAGCTCTCGTAACTCTGGTTTGCGACTACGGTGAGCAGGTTGACCTGAGAGTCGCGAATTCGCTCGCCTTCCTGGTTGACCGCTAGTCGAACACCCCTACCTATCTCCTGCCGCTTCTTCACTTCCGACACGCTCTGATTCAGTGTGCAAATCTGGAAGACATTGGGATTATCCCAACCTTCCCTCAGGGCCGAATGCGAGAAGATGAAAGCGACCTTGGATTCAAAAGAGAGAAGTTTCTCTTTGTCCTTCATAATCAAGTCATAAGCCTCTTCATCCTTCTGCGATTTCCCTGAGCTATCCTCCAAAATCACTTCTTCCTTCTTTCTTGTAGCCGCGAAATAGGCGGCCTGGACCTCTTCAGCGTCAAGCTCTCCCCAATCAGTGTTACCCTGTTTGAGCTCGTTGAATGCCTTCAGGAATAGCCTTCGAATTATCCCGCTGCTTGTCGCGTAGTTGTCAACTCTGTCAATGAAGAATAGCGAAAGGACCTTGATTCCGAGATCTTTCAGCCTCCTTTGCTTCCTGAAGTGTTCTTCAACCGTGTACCTAATCTGAGCTTCGAATGTAGATTCCTTGTCTGCCCCATGCGATTCCCCTACACTCACTTCGATGCCATTAGTAAACAGAATCGTGTTTGACCCCGGATTGATTTCTTCCACAGTAAATGACTTGTATTCAGGCAAGTTCGTCTTCTCACCAAGGTTGTCATCCCTCATCACTGAGAATTTCGTTGGCTTCACTGATTGACTCCTGAAGAGTTTGTTGGCGATTAGCATCGCTGAAACGGTGTTCTTCTTGGCGGTCACCGCCTCCAAACTGATGAAGACTTGATTGAGATCGTCCTCGCGAACTACTGAGGCCACCTCTATCTTCTTCACGAGGCCCTGCTTGTATGCGTCTGCCGGTGTTAGGCGATAGATCAGGTTGTATGGAGTCCGATGGGTCGCGCTATATCTCAAAGCCAAGAGAGGATTCAAGGCGGCCAAGGCGGAAATACTCCTCTCACTCTCCATATTCTGCGGCTCGTCAAGAATCAGAATAGGCCTAGTTTCTTGGATCAGGTGAATCGGAACGGCTCCTTGAAGCCTGTCCGTCGGGCGCCGAATAACGTTCCCCTTACCTTCCTCTGTCATGGACTTGTTGAAGGAATCCAACGTCATGATCATGAATTCAAGGTTTGACGATGAGCAGAACTGCCTGACCTGGGTCAGGTTAGACGAGTCATAGGCGTAGAATCTGTAAGGAACCCTGTCGTAGAGGTCAGAGAAATGCTTCTCGGTGACCTGGAATGTCTTGAGCACGCCCTCCTTTATTGCGATTGAAGGAACGACTATTATGAAGCGTTGGAAGCCATAACGCTTGTTCAGCTCAAGCGCAGTCCTGATGTACACGTAAGTCTTTCCCGTCCCGGTCTCCATCTCCACCGAGAAGTTCGAGAACTTGACCTCCTTTTTCCCACCTGCTGTTTCGATTGCTTCAACGATTGAGAGAATCTCTTTACTTATTGAGACTCCGCTGATTCTCTGCGTTTCTTGCAGGTTACCGAGTAGGTCTATTTCAGTCAGGTCGAGGCGATTGGGTGCGCCTATGAAACCTGCTCCTTCGACGAACCTTATGTCAGCTTGGATCTTGCTCTGTCCATCGAACAATCTAACTACTGCGTCGACAGCGTCGATCTGGAATTCCTGAGTCGAGTCAAATTTCAGTTCCATTGGTCAATCGCTATATTGTCTTCAACCTGCATTGCAACGCGAGATTTGCAGCCACCGTGTCGTCAAGTGCGCTATCTCGGCACACAAACGTGCTGTCTCTGGACACCTGGAGCTCCTTCATCAGTTTTGGGCTGATTCTGTCATCAAGACAAACCAACATGAAAGTCGCACTGTCAGAGTCGGTCACACGCCAAACTTCATTTTCCTTGAATTCCTTTGCGGCTTCTATCTTACTGTTCAGAGTGAATCCCTCCTTAATCGCTACTTCGTAGATGACATTCGCTATTTCCCAACCTTCGACAAGTGAATCGATATGAGATTGCATTTCGGACGCGTACTTTTCCGAGGTTCTTTCTTGGACACCTTGCCAAGGCTTGTAATTGGACTCCGATAGCTTGAAAAACTTGAACCCTAGATCCGTGCCGCCCCCTGTTACCTTTTCTGAGCTCCCACTGCGAATCTTCTCGATTACTTTGCGAACGCGAACCCGACAAAGATCCGATATGGTCTGATACCCCTGCCTACGAGCCTCAGAATCTGGCGGCGTATCCTCAGGTAGTTGGATAAGTATGAACTTCCTGTGACGGGCGTCGGCCTTATTGGAATCAAGAACAGAATGTGCAGTCGTTCCAGAACCCGCAAAGAAGTCCATAATGGTCAGGTCATCGTCGTCAAAGAACGAGATTAGGTAGGAAATCAACCCAGACGGCTTGGCGAAATCGAATGGTATGTCCAGCTCCTTCAGTTCGGCTGAGCTTTGTCTGTTCTCATATCGTGTGATAAGGTCAGTTGGAACTCTGCCTTCCTCGAGCCGATCGTTCAGCCATATTTTCGTATAGATATTCCACGGTGATTTCTTTTTCTCTGAATTCACTAAGGAAGATGACCCCGTCTTCTTGAACACTATGTTTCTAGAAGATAATTCCTGATCATACCTTTGGTATGTCCATCGCCAAACCCCGTCTCCGTGCTCGGGAAAAACCGAGCGCCCCTCTGCCAACTCGGCGGGCATTGTTTTCCCCGGAGGAATAACGAACGACCCATCTGGGCACCTAATCCAATAACGTTGGTTCCTCCTCCTTTCTAGGCCTGCCTGATATAGGCCCATCTCCCTGAAGCGTTGGCCCTTCCTTTGTCCTTGGGTCTCGACCTCCGTGTAGATCTTGTCGATGTATTCCTTCTCAAGCGGCAGCCGGAAAACTTCTGCAAGATCCTTGTTCTTGGCATAAACCAATACGTAGTCGATGTTCGGGGAGAAGAATTGCCCTTTGTTACCCCCTGACTTCATCAGCCGTGAGATTATTCCTATCTTGTTTTCCTCACCGAAGATCTCGTTCATGATTTGAATTAAGTTCTGCACCTCTTCCTGTCCTATGCTCACGAACATGATTCCGTCCTCTGTGAGGAACTGTCTTGCCAAAAACATCCTGGGATATATCATTGAGAGCCACGCAGAATGGAATCTTCCGCTTGTTTCTAAATTACCTACCAGCAGATTACCTGATTCGTCCTTCTGTTTGGTCATCCTAAGGTAAGGTTCGAGAGGATCGGCGTAGTTGTCCCGGTAAATGCGGTCCGTCCCTTTGTTATACGGTGGGTCTACATATATCACCTTAATCGTACCAAAGTATGCTCTGGTAAGCAACTTCATCACCTCAAGATTCTCTCCTTCGATTAGGAGGTTGCTGGTAGAATCAAAGTCGATCGACTCCTTTCTGACTGGTACCAGAGTGGCCCGGCTCTGCATTTGGAGGATCTGAATCGCATCGCGCCTTCCCGCCCAGGAAAAAGTGAATCTGTCAGGATTCTTGTCAACGCTGCCGCCAAGGATCGTTCGCAGTTTCTCAAAGTCGACCTTTCCCTCAACAAAGGCGCTGGGGACAACGTCTGCTAGTCTGCTCAGGTTCTCAGCCAGGAGGTCAGGAACCTCCCTTGTTACACGCTGTCGACGGGGCGAGTATTTGTTGTTAAGGCTGAGTTGGCCGGACTTCCGTTTTTTCTTCATGTCATGGGAGCCCCTGCGTCCTAGCTCATGCCCCCCGCGTCTTTATCCGTTGTCGTCCTTGAATTGTAAACACCTCGAGGTCTGGTTCATACCCAAAGCTCGCTAGAAGACTTCTGCAAGCCCTCATTAGTCCATCAGCGTTAAGATTCATTTCGGCGAATATGCCGGTGTCTCCGATCTTTACAGGATCACGAAGCAGCCTTGGATTACGGGAGAACCATGGCCTTTTCGGACCTCTGATGTTCAGAACCCCTTCAAACTCCGTCGAATTCTTCCTCCGAATTACCTCGCAGGTGTGAAAGAAGACTTCTCTCCACGACCTCACCTGATATTCAGATTCGAGAATCCTTACCCTCCGTGGGATTTTGTTGACGAACCCCCGATACTGTCGACCCGGAAACTTGGGAATGCGACCCCTAGGCATGAGGCACAGAGACTGAGGCATGTTTGATTAAGGATTATGTCCCACTCACCGGTGATGACTGCCCGTGACCAACCATATATGACGCTCTTGAGTAGCCCATTTTGACCTTGGTTTCAGCTCTCGAGGGAGGATGGAAGTACAAGGGGCTAGGGAAGAGGCGAACGGAGCCTTGTGGATGCGAAATGCTAAGCTACCCCGGCGGGATTCTTGTTGTGACTGGCTGTGCGACGCACCGCAGACACACTGAATATGTCTGTCCCGTCTGTGAGCAAGATTGCACTACAAGAATAGCTTTGCGAAAGCACCGATGGGAGCACAGCAGTTGATTCGTTTTCGAACCTAGGCAGATTACGAGCCTCAACGAACGCCCGCCCAGCTAACCAAATGCAGCACACAGATCAACGTCATCTTCGGAAATTGTGGTAAGACTATTCGGATTCAACAGGGGAAGGTAGCTGATGCTCAGCAAGACGATTATGGCGAGACAAAGACCCAATCGCTTCATGTCCCTTCCTTCAGGGTAGCAAGAGTTAGCCTTATCCCAATAACCGACAAATTCCCAGAGCCATCGTTGGCCTTCACAACTTGGTTCCACACCTTGTGCAGAATCTTGCTGGAGGAGAAACGGATTGGCCGCATACGGTGCAGAACGATTTCGCCTGAGGTGGATTCATGGTCTTTCCCGACGCCTGCTCGAGCTTGGGTCTGAAGGCTGTATCAAGATCATGGAGCTCGCTGGGATACAGCGAAACGAATCTTATCCCGTTTCTGTGGTACTGCGCCATCTTCCAGCGCATGCTCCGTTCGTACCTTGAGCGGGCGAAATTATTGGGCAGGTTGACCAGGCCCCAGTACTCGACGAAGACACCGAAATCAGGAAGGTAGAAGTCCGGCCTGCTTATCCTCCTGATCCCCCACCGGCTCATGGCGGGTGCTTCGTAGACGTATCTGATACCGCTATGGCTGAAGTAGTCGGCGATGACTCTTTCGGAGTTGCTTCTTACGACCTCGCCCCGTTGAGTCACAGACGGTTGGCCGTACGCCTCCCTGCGGCCGAACTTGACCGCTCGGACCAGGTAGACCAATCCAGTGACAACTAGGCCGACGATGCCGACCAGGAAGAGGAACGCAAAGACCGCGACCAGGGCGAGGCTGCTGTAGTAGGCTGCGACCCCCACGAAAGACCCGAAGAGCACCAGCAGGAAGAGAAGGCCCCAGAAGAGCAGCCTCAACGGTGCCTCTCACGGGCGCGGGCAGATAAGCACCAATGGACACAGAGATGGGAAGGAGGGTTTCCCCGAGAAGGTGCTGGAGTCGTACATCCTGCCTCTTCTGGGATACGAACTGAAGGAAAAGACTTGCGGACTAGGTTCGCCATTCACGGCCCCGACGTCAGCGGCCTTTCCGTCTCCATCGATTGGATGGGCGTCTCAGGTTCCCGACCACCTCCCCTTCCAGGCTCTTCGCGTCGAGCTCCCACCTGCCGTCAGCAAATTCCTCCCAGGGCACTGGGATGTTCGACCTTCCACCTGTCAGGTATCCGATCTCGACCTTCGACCCGAGATATCCTCCTTCCTGGCCGAGATAGACGTTCGTCTCGGCGAGGTCGGCCAGCGGCACGTCCAAGGTGGCGGCGTAGGTGCCGCCCTTCAGCAGGTGCTCGGACCGGAGGAAGGGGAGCCTGCTGGCGGCGGCCTGGACCCGGCCATGCTCGTCCTTTTCGAGCCTCCTGAAAGTCACCCTGACCGGGACCGTCTGGGCCGGCACCCTGACCCACCTGACCGAATGCCGGGGGATCAGACCGTTCTTCACCACGTGTGCCCTGTGGTGGTAGGTCAGAGCCTTCACGTCGACCCCGTGCTTCCTCCCGATCCCGAAAACGTGCTGCAGTGGGTCCCTCTGCAGTTCGCTCACCAACATCAGGTCGAAGTGGTCCAGCATCGTGAACGGATGGCTCTCCTGCTCGACCTGCAGGGGAATCGGCTGCGACGCCCTCACCTTCCGCCAGTCGACGTCCCACCTGCCCCTCCTGAAGTCGAAGCTGCTGGACCCCATCGCCCTGTTCCGGCAGGCGGTCACCTCGTCCAGCGAGAAACCGAGGACCATCCTCCGTTTCAGAAGGCGACCGAGGAAGAGCCTGAACTCGGCGACCCTCCCCTGGGGAAGCGAAAACAGGGCGTCGAAGCGGTTCTGGGGGACGACCTTCGAATACTCGACCAGGTATCCCGACTTACCTAGGACATCGAAGAACCGCGTTGCCTCAACGCCATGCTTCGGGGACAGGTGAAAGGTCCCCCAATACAGGTCAAGACCGAGCTTCCCGTAGTCCACCTCAGGGTGATAGACGAAGCCCTGATTCGGAAGCAGCTTCTTGACCTTGTATCTGACCGTCTCTTTGTAGACCCCGGTCATCCGCGAGATGAGGGCGACGTTCCGGGGGCCCACCGACTCGATGGCTTTGATCATGTCTGCGTCCTGGCCATGGGGCCCGGGTATCCGGGGCATCAGCCGCATACCCCCAGGATGGATGCAAAAAACACATAGGAGGGACTGGTAGTTGCTTCCCAAAAGCCTTCTTGAGAATCGTTATCATCAGGCTATCATGCGCTCAACCAGGACATCAGAAGGGTGGTGAAGTCGCGACGCGGGCCCGTATAGACCATGGAAATGGTGCAAAAAAGAAGGGAGGGAGGCATACAAACAAGCCGCAACTCTCTACGGACGTTCGGGTCTAGTGGTCACAGGGTGATGCGACGGTATCGGCAGTGCATACAGAGGACGCCAATCGGGACGAGCCTGACTCCTACTCCAGGAGGCCTTGTTCGCCTCTGCGCGTATAGGGAGACGAGGGTCCTTCTCGTGACCCCCAGCCTCTCCTCGGCGGGACAGGCCCGTCTGGACTCGATTGATCAGGCCCTCAAGGCGTCGAATGTCCTCTCGGTCCGGTCTTCGAACTCTTCCACCACTACGTCATGCCCTTTGAGATACTCCAGGGTCATGGCTACGTCAGAGCTGAAGACATGACCGAGTCCGCGAGCCCTTCTCCGCCTCAGGTTTGCAACTAGCTC
>JAPCJK010000008.1 GCA_027886975.1 Nitrososphaerota archaeon | reverse complement strand
CTTCGATCTCCAGGTCGATTCCTGCGAGTGCCGTGAGTCTCCCGAATGACTTTGAAAGCGAAGATACCCTAAGACCGTTGGCTGAATCCTGAGCAGTCGCCATGGAAGCAGTCCGTCCTCCCACAGTTAAGTTCCGACCATAGTGTCAATTCTGCGACCAGTGAGGAATCCTGCCAGAGTCATAAGCGCTCCCAACAACAGAACTACTACCGCCACCGCTTGGACCACAATATCTTGGCTGTAGTACGGTATGTCAAGGGTGCTCGTAACCACGAAAATCCCGCTGACGAATGCCGTAAGCGACCCGAGGACGACGTAATTGTCGTTCAGACGCCCTTCTCCGTTTGCATACCTGTCTCTGACTTCGCCATAACGAAGGAAATCAACAGGAACAAAACTCCGAGCATCGCCACTGCAATCAGCGCAGCCTCGACGACGGGCGGCATGTCATGGAACAAAGAGCTGGGGTCGCTGGACAATGGGGGTATGATGTTTTCGACGATGGCCTCGGCTGCGACTGCTTGACCACCGCCATGAGCAACCACGTTCCCACCCACGTAACCTATCGCCGCCATCATCGCCGTCGCACCCAGCGTCCCTGCCTCGTAGAATATCAATCCTAATCTCGAGAGCATCCGATTTACCTCGCCTTTTCCCGTTAGCTGATCGCCGAAAAAGAAGGTCGCGGCAAACCCGATGGACCCGAGGACTCCAACGAGAACGAAGATTATGAACGCAACAAACATCCATGTCCCTGGCCATTCGGTCCCGATGGAGCCAAGGCATCCGAAGATTCCTGGTGGGGTTGCTATGCAAAGCTGTGGTAAAAGGACGGGAATGGCAAAGAAGAATGCTAGGATTCCGTTGGCCATCCCCAGGTAAAGGAAGTTTCGTGCTATCTTTCTGGCTTGCGAGGTCTCACCCAAACGACGTAGGCTACGATCACGATTAGAGAAGCGTATAGCACTGCAGCCAGGTAAGGCGCAACCTGCCATTCTGCAACATGTTCACTGGCTAGGTCTGGGTTCTTTCCTTGAAGGGACAGGCCCCATTGTGGGAAGACTGTGGCAGTTACCTGGTTCTGCGTATTGAATGTGGCGTAGTACCACTTCTCATTGGTAATCTGATAATTATTCCCCGACTGGACCCAAGTTTGAGAAGCTGTGATCGTCCCGTTGAAAGGTCCGAGGATAGAGCTATCACCTTGCATTGATAGTGTAAAATTCAAGATCACCGAACTCGAAGTGCTCGTAGCTTGCAAGCCAGACACTGTGACACTTATTGACCTCGAATTAGCGATGGTGGTGGAATAGAGCAGTTTGATGTTGCCAGTTCCCGAATAGGTCCCCGCTTGAGATGCCGCCGCCAAGGCTTTAGGATTGGCTGTCCATACAACTATTGCGTTTGGACTGTAAAACGAGACAATCCCAGTGATATTCGCTTTGTTGAAGGCAGCGACATACCCATTCAATGCGGTTTCCGCTGCAGAAGTGCTAACTTGTCCTGATGAAGTACCCGGGGTCGAGGAGGTGGCGCCTCCTTTCCCGGCGAAAACGAAATATGCCGCCCCGCCGGCGACCACAACTATGACTACTACAATAATCGCCAACGTTGCCGTAGAAGCAGCGCGCCGCAATTACATTCTCCCTAACCTATGGTTCCGTTAAAAGCCTTGTGTCTCCGTCACCACGCCACTCATCCGACGAGTTGCCTCGCTCCACACCACATAACGGTCTTATATCATAACGATAGGGCGGGGCCAAGTTGCGCGAAATCACTATCGATAGGTTAGTGCGCATCTACATCTTGATCACTGCCGTAAATCTCGCGGTGGCAGTGGGGTTCACTTTGCCTGTCTTGGTTCCAGAATTCACATTCCCTCTAATATTGACGATCTGGCCCGGGACATGGATGTTCTTCGCATACTTTGCGTTCCTGATTGCAGGAGTGCTCGCCCCCCTGGGCTGGGCTCTGATCTGGGACCTGTCGAAGAAGTACTACCAGAAGGTGGCTGTTAGCAAGTACTTGGCGATGGCCAGCATATATCTAACCTTGGTTGGGGTCTATGGGCAATCGAGCTTGATGTTCGCGCTGGGCTACACCGGCGGTTATGCTGCCTTGGTCGGAGTCGGCAAGAGCATCATTACAAGGGGGCTAATCGGCTGGATGGTCGTTCCAATTGGCGTCTTCATCTATCTCTACCTCTTGGGGACAGTTGCTGGGATAGCAGGATTGGCTCTTTCGAAGCGAAGCGCCGCGAATGCGGGCCAGTCTGTCTAGATTGCCAAGGAAAATACCAACAAGCTTGCCGATCGTGTGCCTGTGGCCGGAGCTGCCACAAGCAACTCCATTGAATCTTGTAAGAACAAGGAGGTCCTCGCCCCGCTTGCGGACCGGACCTCAGCGACAATTGAGCTTGTACCGCCTTTCATCGAGACGACCTCAACGGATCCCTGACCACCAGATATGAGAATAACATTGGAATTCGAAACAAAATATAGGTCGTCGGCGTCTCCCACAATCGGAGTGTGCGTAAGTAGAGCCCCCGTTGTTTCACTGTAGGAGAGCAACGTGCTCGGGAACCATGTTGCAACATAAACTCGGGCGCCGGATGGGTCGATGGCCATCGGGTAGTTGTCGACGTATGAACCAGTCGACCAGTTTCCTTGGACCTTCAGATCCTGCAAGCGGACCCCATCGACAATGCCCAAGGTGGGCACGTTGGCGTACAAATAGCCCGCGGAGACATCCAGTTGAAAGGACTCTGGATGTCCTCCAAGCGTCAAAGTTCTAACTACTTGACTTGACTTCGGGTCGATCTGCGCTATTCCTCCTGCAGGACCCTGTCCATAGCCAACATACACGAAGCCCGTTCTTGGATCGAGCCGTATGTTGTCGGCATTCGAGGGAAGCCTGATTTCGGATGACGTTACAAGTGTGTTGCTGTTCAAGAAGTAGACGGTCCCATTCCCGACGGTCAGTATTAATTCGCCGATGGAGCTGAGAAAAAGAACCGAATGTGGTTGATAATACCCTCCATATCTTGTCACTAAGCCGTCCGAAAGTCGGACGACTACAAGTGACCCATCCTGGACCGCCGCAAGGAATACCCTCTGGGAGGCAGCGTCGATGTCCATGTGGTCCAGTCTCCCGGCGACCCCCGGAATTGGAACGCTCTTCACCAAGGAGACGCGAGGGTTAGGCTGACTCGGGGCAATCGCATAATAGACCAGGGAAAGGCCCACTATTGCTGCTATCAAGGCCGCCCCTGCCTTCATCGCAACACGCTGCCGCATCTTGAGGAAGCATCCGATGAGTCTTAATATGTCTAAGGCATGTTCTGAAACATGATAGGGAAGAAGTCCATCGCTCTAGTCGTCTTGGCTTTGGCTGTCGCTGCCCTCGCGACCGGGCTCTACGCAAACACAGTCTCGCCCGGGAGGGTTCAGGCGCCCTCGGTAAGGATTCAATCTGTAGAAATCAACAAGTTGGGCAACTTGTCGTCCCTATTGCGTGTCGTTGCCGCTCCTACAGTACTGCAGATTCCCGGCAACCAGCGATTCAACCTGAATCTGACATTAGTTTTCCAGCGAACCGCCGACGACGGGGAGTTTTACACCAGTGTCCTAGCCATCACGGCCAACCTCTCTGTGGCGACTCCGGGATTCAGCCTCTTGTCTGCCCGACACGTAGGCTCTTCGATTATTTCAAACCAGGTCTTCATCCCGGCCGACACTTCGGTCTCCCTCGTTCTTGTAATCATTCCTCCACCTGGGCCCTACGACGGTCCGCTGAAGCTCGTCGTGTCTTCGAGCCCATCGTCGTAATACTTCGGCATTTCGAGGACTCAACGTGGGCCCTCCACTCCAGTTCAACTAGATCTTTGGGGCGACTTTAGAACCCGGGTGCCTGTTGCCCGCTGTACCGTTCTGGGCGGCTAGCACCTCCTATCGGGCAGACCAAGGGAAAGTCTTTATTCTCTGACGCTGACTCCGCCAACGTGGACAGGGGCCGATTGCTAGGTGGAGTCCTCGGTCTCGTTACCCTCGGCGTGATTTTTGCACTTCCATTCTCGAACATTGCTGAAGGACCCGGGGGCCCTGCTGACACACTTTTCGGAATCTTCCATCTATTCGTGGTGACGTTCTCCAACATACAGGCGGTTGGCCTCACGCAGCTAAGCGAACTCGCCTACGTCTACTTCATCGTGCTGGCTCTGATAGCGCTGGCTGGAATGCTGGGGGTGTACCCTCTCTGGTCTGGGGTTCTCGGAATAGTAGGGATGGCCCTCGTCACCCTTTCACCCTACCTAATCTTCAGCCAATACAGCTTCAGCTCTACGATCTATGGGGTTGGCTATTGGGCCGTCTGGGCAGCCTCTATCTTGGCGATCATCGCAGCCTATTGGTCGAGAAGGGAAAAGATGCACAGGAAGAGCCTTGGATGGTCACCGACATCCACTTCGGGTAAGACCCCTCTTCCTGGGAATTAGGTTACGGAGGAGGGGCGTACAGTGGCGAATCCCACTGCGACATAATTCATGCATATTGAGTCATGGATGCTCCAAATGACATCGCTCATGAACAGCGCAGCTTTGACGGTGGACTCCCGGCTGCCGGTTTCCCTTGCACAAGTCGTTAATAGGTCGACAACGGCTTGTACGTCTCGCTCGATTCGAGCGGTCCTTGAAACGAAGAACTTCATCCCTTCAGGTCTTATCCACGTACAATATCGCCTGAGGGCGCTCGGAAGCACTACGAAAAGACGTCCAGCTCATAGTTCGTAACTTTGTCGCTCGAGACCAGCCCGCGAGGTGCCAGGCTAGTTTGGCTCATCCACTCGTATGTCCTAACAAAGTCATCCTCCGTGTACCGTTCCCACCTGTTCCAGCGGGAGACCGCTACGGCCTTTCGCAGCGTCTCCTCAGGTACGCTAAGGCTCATTTCCTCAAGGATGGCTTCGACCCGCCACAAATACGATTGACGATATGATTCCGGTGACTCGTCGATCAAGTCTATCGCCTGATTTGTTGCTCTGAAGTATCGGTGAAGAAGCTCAGGGTCGGTGTCCCGCCTGACCACAATTGCCGTGGGATTCTTTCTCGCAGTTTGAAGCACCATCCTCAGGCCGAGCGCCTTTCCAATGTCGGACCAGGGCCCAACGAGGGAGGCGGCCTCGACCTGCCCGTCGAGCAGAGCCAACAGTCTCCTATGAGGTTCCCCAACCTGCGTGAGCTTGATTTCGCCGCGTGGAAGAAAGGCTTCGAGGTCGTTGAGAGTCGAGTATTGAGCTCCAGTTCCTTCCTCGATGGCCACCGGCCTCCCCCCTAGGTCAGCAGGAGAATTGACCTGGGAGTCGCTTCTGACGTACAAGGCGAAGCTGCTGTTCAGGGTTCCTTCGCCAGGGGGAGACTTGGCTATAATCCACGTCCCGGGAGACTTCGCAACCCGGTTGATGCACGCCCACTCGTCGGCGTGATAGACGTCGGTCTCTCGTTCCTTGAGGAGGTCTGTATACATGGGCGTCTTGTTGACAGCCCCCCTCGGGGTTGCGTCCCGCCAACGGACTTCGACTTCGTTCTTGGCGTACAGGCCAAGTTCATCGGCCAGAATTTCAGGGTAGGACCAATGGAACGCGTATTTGTTCAGGGCGAGGTTGAGAGATAGAACTGGCAAACTGTACCTGCGGGCTGGCTACCCAAAACCAAGTCCGGCCGAGTCCATCTGCTTTACGCAGTCGGCGCATCGTAGACCTCTCGGAGTCCGGTAAAGCCTTTCATTCGCGCCGCACCCCGGACAAGCCCTCTGCTGGTTCTGGGGCTGGAGTTGAGCTTCCCCCACGCCTCCTTGTCCTTCGAGGGTGGTTCTTATCCACTTCTCCGAAGGCGCCTGAAAATGGGCGAGATGTGAGCATTCACCTTTCAGTCTTAAATAGAGGAGCAGTATGTTCCGAGTTCACTTCAATCTCTGTGTCATTACGGTCGGCACCCGGTGGTTGCCTGATGCGGTGGCTCTGAAATTGTGGTAGGGAGAACAAAATTGGACAGCTTCAACGGATTTAGACTGAGTCCTTCAGTCCAGAAGGGAGTAGACTCTGCCGGCTACCGGAGGCCATTCCCCATCCAAGAACAGGCCATCGGGCCCCTCCTCGAAGGAAGGAATCTCATTGGACAGGCGAAGGCAGGCTCGGGGAAGACCCTCGCCTTCGGCATTCCCCTCATCCAGGCTATCGACCAAACCCTCCCAAAGGTGCAGGCCATAGTGCTCGCGCCGACCAGGGAGCTCGCCGTCCAGATCACCTTGGAACTCCAGAAGATAGCAGCCTACACCCAGGTCAGAACTGTCACGATTTATGGCGGGCAGTCTATGAACGTTCAGCTCGACGCCCTCAGACGGGGTGCCCATGTCGTTGTTGGGACTCCCGGGAGGACCATCGACCATCTGAAAAGGGGCACGTTGCATCTTGATTCGGTCAAGTTCATTGTCATTGACGAAGCAGATGTCATGCTCGATATGGGGTTCATCGAAGACGTGGACTACATCCTGGAAAGAATCCCGCGGGGGAGGCAGATGAGCCTGTTTTCCGCCACAATGCCGAGGTCCATCATTCAACTTTCCCAGAGGTACATGGCCGACCCAGCCAGGGTCATGGTGGATGAGAACGAACTCTCGGCGGAGACGCTCGAGCAATTCTATGCGAGGGTCGAGAGGGACAAGAAACTGCCGCTGCTGCTGGACATCCTTGGTAAGGAGAACAGGCGGAGCGCAGTTGTCTTCTGCAGGACCAGACACGGAACTAGGAGGCTTGCCCGCGAGCTCGAAAGGCACTTCATGAGCGTGGTCTCCCTCCATGGAGACCTTTCACAGAACCAGCGTGACCATTCTATGAGTCTTTTCCGGAGCGGGAAGGCCGACGTGCTCGTGGCCACCGACGTGGCCAGCCGTGGCCTTGACATCAGACAGGTTGACTGCGTCGTCAACTACGATGTTCCCGAAGACCCCACCGTCTACTTCCACAGGGTCGGGAGGACGGCTAGGGCGGGGGACCTTGGGAAGTCATACACTTTCGTCAGCAGCGACGAGGCGCACGACTTCGCCAGAATCGCTTCCATGGCCAGGGCCCCGATCAAGCCCCTCAGGCAGGAGGACGCTAAGCGTGAACTCGCCAAGCCCCTGCTCTCGGATCAAGGCCCCAGGCCGTGGCGCCACGGAAATCGGGAGCGCCAAAAAAGCAATCCTCGAAGGTACCGGCGATACAGATAATATCAGCCCGTTTTCATAGTTTAAGTAACAATTGTACGCGGTGAATCTGATTGGGTAAGAGAAAAGTTCTGAGCGAGGCGAACCTGAAAGAGCTTGTCATGCCTCAGCAGGGAGAGATACTGGGCAAGGCGATTAAGATGACTGGCGGCGACCTAGTGATAGTGAAGTGCGCCGATGGTGTCACCCGCCAGAGTAGGATCAGAGGCAAACTGAAGCGTAGGATGTGGATCCGTGAAGGAGACATCGTCCTCATTGCGCCCTGGGACTTCGATAACAACAAGGCCGACATCCTCTGGAGATACATCAGGGCCCATGCCGAGTGGCTCCAAACCAACGGGTATCTGAAGGGCGTCTAACCGCCTCTTCGAATCTCGGCATTCGAACGAAACGCTAGCGATATCTTCGACGATACTTCGCGAACGTCGCCAAATCGTAGAGGATCTTCGACCCCCCGCCGGCAAATAGAATACCAGAAACGAAACCGACACCGAGTATTCCCGCAGCAACTGGGCCTCCCAGGAACGACCCCACGCTCCTAACTGTGTTCGTCACTGCGTATGCCTGTACCCTTGCCTCTCTCTGAAACATATCTGTCATCAAAGCCTGTCTGGTGGGGACGTCCATCTGGGAGAGGCTCTGCCTGAGGAAGAGAAACGCCATTGCCAATAGGAGGGACCCTGCCACTGCCATCAAAATCAGAAGAGTACTCGAAATCAGATGTGTGTAGACCATCGTCCTTAGATTACCGATTTTTTCTGCGATTGCCGCCGCTGCATATGTTGAACCTGCTGCGACCACACTTGCCGTGAAGAAGAGGGGTCCAAGGAATGTCAGTGTCAGACCATAGGTCGCGTGGAACCATATCGAGAGGAGGTAAGTCGAGACAAAGACTCCGCCGAAGGCGTCCGCGGCAAACAACCCCGAGAGGCTGAGGACATCCTTGCGAGCCTGCGCGTCGAGGTTCCCCAGCCCTGGCTTGGTCGCCCATCCAGCTTCGAGTCCTCCGAGCCTGCTGTACACAAGTAGGAGGAGTGAGCCGACAAACGCGAAGGCAAGGAAAATCAACTGGAACGAAACGAGGGTGTTGCCAAAGAGACCAGGCGCAGAGGAAGTTAGCTGTCCAACGGCCGCTGCGGAGTATCCTACCAGGTTGTACCGGCCAAAGACCTTCACCGCGGAGCCCGCAAGGGCCAGGTCCGGCAGGACTCCAGCCTCGATGGACTGGAATGGACCTGCTTCGGTTCCAGTGCTGCTAATGTTGCCAATAATGCACGCCAAAATGATGATGACCAAGGAAGTGCTGAAAGTCAAGATCACGCCCGAGACAATCATCAGGATACTGAAGATCTGGAGAAGACGCCTCCTTCCGAAGGGAGCTTCAAGGTAGGTAACAGTCAAGTTTGAGAACGCGTTCCCGGCAAGGATGGCAACCAGTACCAAACCCTGGAAGTACAGCCCGTAGCCTAGGTTCCCAAGATAGAAGGGGATGATGATGCTGAGCAGGCCAGATACGTAGACCCTGACGCTCTTTGCGAAGTAAACAGGAAGCGGACCCGAAGACTGTTCCTTGGCGCCTTTCAACTTTCGCGCTTGGAGTTCTCTAACGAAACACTCCCCGCAAGCCTGTTCCTGCAGAATTCGTAGAGCGCGTCGTACATGGCGAATTGGAGCCTCATGTTTTCGAAGTCATCCCTGGCCAGGGTCCTAAACCCGAGGGCGGCTGCTTCGAGCCCAGCGGATTCGGGGGGCGCATCGGGGATTTTCGCATCCGCGCCTCTTACGATCCTCGCCAGCTCCAAAAGCGCCGGGTCCTTTAGCCCATACTTCTTGATGATCGCGTCGAAGCTCACGTACTCCCTGCCCTCCTCTTCGTAGTGGGTCAGTTCGATCCCGGCGGCGTCGAAAGGGATTGCTCCTTCCCTCATTGCCACCTCCTTGACCTTTTCCGGAGCAACGAAAAGAAAATCAGCCTGGGGGTCGACGAATTTCTTGATGAGCCATGGGCAGGCTATCCTGTCCACCTTTGCTTTCTCCCGAGTCACCCACTTCATGGCTTTTCGTTCACCATAGGAGCTCCCGATATGTAAGCGCTGGTTCTGTCAACTTGACTGGACATAGTCCCGTCTAGCCAACTTCAGGGCTTCTGCTCGGAGGATTACCGGAGTCGTCGGATTCCCCTTCACCGCTTCATCTTTGCCCTGCGCTCCTGGGCGAACCTCACCCAGACATGGTATCTTTTGATGTCCACCACCACTATGGGCATAGGTGGACTGTCGCTCTTCGGAGGAGAGAGCATGACCCCGTTCAAAGAGGAGTGTTCTCTCCTCGGCATATAAACTGAGGACTAATTGTAGATGATCAAGGAAGGGAGTACGCTGAAAGTGACTGGTCGGCTCAAAGGCAAAGAACCTATTCGGCGTGGCGTGTCAAGTAAACAGAAGCTAAGCGCTCAACTCCCATCATGATTGTTTCGCACCGCAATATGCGCAGACAATGCCGCCCGTAAGACGTCGCAGTGCAAGAGTCCGGAAACCTCTCGCTTTCATGACCTGTTCGATGAATGAATCCCACGACGCATTGTTGACTATTCCGGGCAGATTCCTGAAAGTGAACGCAGAATCTCTCCGGGCGAGGCTAAGCATCGTGCCGACTGCGCGAATGCCGCCCTGGATATAGAGCTCTAGAAAAGGGGCGAGCGGCCCCCTCGGCCTGACAAAATCATACAGGACTACGGTGGCCCTCGGTTTCGTGACTCGCGCGATCTCGTCAGCGAACTTCTCAAGGTCGACATACTTGGCGACATAGCAGCTGATAACCGAGTTGAAGGACTCGTCCGGAAAGGGGAGGTTCTCCGCATCCCCATTTACGAGCAGTCTAACGCCTGGGAGGTTTTTCGAATGGCCGATTCTAATCATCTTCTCTGTCAGATCTAATCCTACGAAACTGTACCTCCGCTCCTCCAAGCGCTCCTCCATGAGCAAGGTACCGCAACCAAGGTCGAGCACCATCTCTCCCTTTTGAGCCGACATCCAATGGGCCACCCAGTTCTTCCAGTATCGGTCTTGGAAGAGAGTTGCGAAGTCTACTGTCCTGTCATATGATTTTGCTAGTCCCCTGAAAAGCTCAAGGGCAGTCGCCTTCAACTCCCCCTCACTCCGGCTGTCAATGTAGACAGGTGCAACCGCGCATCTCCTTATCCCTGTTCCTGAAACTCGAAACGGTCATTAGTCGATGAGCGCGGCTCCCTCGGCGTTTGGCTGGCCAAGAGGAGACCCGCAAGAACGAATGGTGGGTCCCAAGGTTCGGTCCCAGGCGATTCAGGCTACTCGTCGGACTCAGCTTTTTGCCTTACTCTTTGATGAACGCAAGTTACGTTCTAATTGGTTCTCTCCTTGCGCACCCAGTGCACCTTGACAGGATGGTGGGGATGGCGATAGTCTACTTGCTCGCCGTCGGCATTTCTGCGCATTCGCTCGACGCCATGGCTCCAAACAAGCCCTGGGGAGACTTCCTTTCGAGACGGCAGCTCATCGCCCTCGCGTTTGCAGGTCTCATCCCTGCGTTGGCCCTCGGCCTCTACTATGCCCTGACCTTCGCACCCCTTCTCCTGCCCGTGGGGGTAGCTGAGCTTTTCTTCCTCCTTGCCTACAACCTCGAACTCTTCGGCGGGAGGTTTCACGGCGACGTCTCGTTCGCCCTCTCTTGGGGCTTCCTCCCCGTCATAGCGGGCTTCGTCGTCCAAACCGACGCTATCAGTCTAACATCCTTGGTCGGAGGGTTGTTCGGATTCTTCACCGCTTTCATCGAGATAAATGCCTCGAGGCCCTACAAAGTCATGAAGAAGTCGCGCGATGAGGAGTCCTCCCTCGTCGCGTCAAGACTCGAGTCCATTCTCAAAGGGGTGGTGGCAAGCGTCCTCGCAGTTGCTGCTTTCCTCCTCGTCCTCGCCATTCTAGGTTAGGCCGTGGTTGTTTATAGAAGGGCGCAGGCCGAGCGGGGAACACGAAGAGTTACGACCTGATCGTCATTGGTACAGGTTCGGCGATGAACATCGTCGACCCAATGATCAGGGAAAACCCGAAGATGAAGGTCGCAGTCATCGATAAGGACGAACCCGGAGGTATTTGTCTGACGCGGGGGTGCATCCCCTCCAAAATCCTCCTCTATCCTGCTGAGCTTGTGAGACTCACCGAAAAGGCTCGTGAGTTCGGCATCGCGACAGAGATAGCGTCCATCAACTTCGCCCAAATAATGACGAGGATGAGGTCCCTCATCGACAAGGACATCGACTCCATAAGGCGAGGGCTTTCATCTTCTGAGAACATCGACTACTTTCACGCGACCGCTGAGTTCGTCGCACCCTACACATTGAAGGTGGGTGACGAGACTATGACGTCGAAGTTGATTTTTCTATGCATAGGCTCTCAAACCAACATACCGCCGATCAAAGGCTTGGCAGAGGCTGGTTTCCTGACGAGCGACGAAGTTCTGAAGCTCAAGAAGCTCCCCAAGAGCGTGGCGGTCATAGGCGGGGGGTACATCGCGGCGGAGCTGGGCCACTTCCTTGCGGCGATGGGTTCTCGCGTTACAATCGTGGGCCGCAACCCGCAGTTCATCCCCGAAGAAGAGCCAGAGGTGTCAGATGTGCTCAGGAGAGAGCTCGGTCGCCACATGACGATTCTCACCAACAAGGAGGTGCAAGAGGCTGGAACTTCGCGGGGTCTGAAGAGGCTGTTGGCTTCAGACAGGAAGTCCGGAAAGACGGAGGAGGTTGCGGCAGAGGAAATCTTAGTCGCGACTGGCCGAGGTCCCACAAGCGGGATTCTGCATCCCGAGAGAGGAGGTGTCGAGACTGACGATCACGGTTGGATCAAAGTGGACGAATATCTCCAGACAACACAGCCTGGGGTATGGGCAATGGGGGACGCCGACGGGAGGTTCATGTTCAAACATGTGGCCAACTACGAATCCGAGGTCGTGTACAACAACGCTGTCCTGAAGCAAAAGGTCAAAGTCGACTACCACGCTGTACCTCACGCGGTCTTCACCTACCCAGAAGCCGCCGGGGTGGGGATGAAGGAGAGAGATGCAGTTGAGAAGTTTGGCAAGGAAGGCGTCCTTGTTGGTTTCTACAAATACGAAGATACCGCGAAGGGGGAGGCGATGGCCGCCAAAGACTATTTCGTCAAGGTGATTCTCGAAAAACAGACCGAGCGAATAGTGGGGGCCCACATCGCAGGCCCTTACGCCTCAATCCTGATCCAGGAACTCATAAACGCCATGTACACCGGAGACCAAGGTCCCGGAGACCTAAGGCGCTCGATTTACATTCACCCGGCCCTTAACGAAGTGGTCCAGAGGGCCCTGTACAACGTCTACGAAGTTGAAGAATACCACCACATGTTGTCCCATCGTCACGAGCAAGAGTCGCCCCCACAGTAGTGCCCCCCGATTTCGGGATTTCCGCTACTTGACGACAATGAAGAAGTATGCGGTCTGTTGGACCCCCCCATTCGTCAGAGTGACACCGACCGTGTAACTTCCAGCTTGGGTCTTCTGGTCAGCGACCAACCTCAATCCCAGGCTGTAGGGGGATCCCCCGACTGGAATTGCGGAAACACTGGGGATGATCTGAATCAAATTCGGTTTCGAAGAAGAATCCTCAGAGTCCGACGCGGTAACCTTCACGGGACCGGACCAGTTACCGGTGACATTCAACTCGAATGAAGCGCTCCCACCAGGAGGGATGGCGGCTGCATTCGTACCCGAAACGCTGACGTGAACCCCTGGGTCGTAGCTAGAACTTACGAACCCAAGGTAGTTGCCCGACAGGGACGTGAACCAGAGACCCCCGCCAGTGGCCGCAATGGAGAGGTCATTTTGTATGTCAGTGTAGTTCGACGCAGGCGGGTTCGACTCGCTGTACTCCGTCAGAGTGCCTGCCCCCGGGTCCAGCAGTGAAATCTTGTTGGCGTAGTGCTCGTTGAACCAGATCTTCCCTTGGCTCCCTTCGATGACGAGCGGAAGCGTCGTCCCCGACCATGGCACGGTGGACGTGGGATACTTCGTCCAAGATTTCGCAATCAAGTCATACCGAACAATACTCGACGCACCATGTTGCGTCACCCAAAGACTCCCGCTTGAGTAACGAACGCTGGTTGGAAGCACAAGTTCGTAACCTCCGCCCACACGAGCGGGTGTGATTGTCGTCGAAGGCGACGAAGGATCGAACGTATAGATGTGACCGTTGCAGGTACAGGCGTGAGTTGTCGAGTTGGGGAACTCGTTAAGGGTCGATAGATAGGCAAGCGATGAATTAACGAAGTCTAGTTGAAACGGTTCGTCGTGGCCCAGCCCGGCCAGATTGACAATCGTCAGCGTCATATCAGGGGCGATCCTCCCAAGTTTGGCAGGAGTGTCGAGCGAAGTGAACCACAGGGATCCCTCGGGACCTACTGCGAGCCAGTACGGGGAATTAGCCGTCCCAGTGGTATTGACAAACACAGGGGTTCCCCCTATGGGGCTGATCCCGACCAGCGAATTGCCGTATTGGTCTGAGGTCCAGGCTCGCCCATTCCACAATACGATCCCGGAGGAACTAGCAGTGGGGGAGCAGTACGGGAGCTTCGGGGCACTATGGCCCGGCCATGCGTACTCGACGACCGTCCCGTTGACCGGGAAGAAGTGGGCGGTTCCCGGGACCCCCTCTTCCGCGAACCAGACTGAGCCGTCAGGGGCAGATGTGACTGCGTTGGGCCACCTGTTCGGCCCCGGAAGATTGTACTCGGTCACGGCGCCGAATTGGACCTTCTCAGTCTGGCTCTTTATCACACTCCCAGCCGGATTGACTTGGCATGAAGGGGGCTTCGCGTAGTATATCTCGTAGAATGAGAGTGATGCTATGATGATGACTCCCAACAATAGAACTGCCAGAACAGGCCTTCGGGTCAACCGAGCCACCAGATGTCCTCGTCAGGAATAGGCTTCGAAGCCCTTCCCAAGGGAGCCGAGGGCTATCTTTTGTTCCATTATCTCGTTTGCTCCTTCGTATATCATCGTTACCCTGGTGTCTACCAGGTGTCTCGCCGGCCTGTTCTCGAAGGAATAGCCATTGGCTCCGAACACCTGCACGGCTCTGTTGGCAGCATCGAAGGATGCGTTCGCTGCGAAATACTTCGCCTTGGTAATCGCCAAGTCGGCAGCCTCCCTTAGCTCGTTGTTCTTGGGGTTCTCCTCATACTTCTGTTTGATGAATGCAGCGTTCAGCAGGAGGAGCCTTGCCGCCTCTAAGTTAGTCGAGATGAGGCCTATGTGCCTCTGTACGAGCTGATGCTTGCCAATCAGCTTGCCGTGTTGGAACCTGACCCCAGCGTATCTGACAGCTTCGTCGAGGCAGTCACGCATGACCCCGACGCACCCGGCCGCTACACTCAGCCTTCCGTTCATGAGCCCCGAGAGCGCCACGGACATGCCCTTTCCCCTGGGCCCGAGCATATCTTCCTTGGGGACCTCGACTTTCTCCATGTACAGGGTCGATGTGTCCGCCGTGGGGAGTCCAAGTTTGTGCTGGATCAGCTCGGCCTTGAACCCTGGGCTTTCGGTGTCAACCAGGAAGGCGCACATGCCCTCGCGCTTCCCCTTCGGATAAGCGAAGGTGATTATGTACTTCGCCGTCGAGCCGAGGGAGATCCACATCTTCTGACCAGTGACCAGAAACATCCCTTCCTTTTCCTCAAAGTAGGTGGTGAGGGCCGTCGGGTCGCTTCCGGCGTTCGGCTCCGTCAGCCCGAACGCAAGAATAGTGTCCCCTCTGGTGGCAGGGGTAAGAATCCGCCGCTTCTGCTCCTCGTCTCCCCAATGCTGGACCGTCATCTCCCCCAGAGCCATGTGAACTGAAAAGAACGTCCTGGGCCCGGTCCCCTCTCTTCCTATCCTCTCTATCGCCAGGGCGTAGGTCATCATGTCCGCCCCTTGCCCGTCCCCATACTTCCTCGAAATTGGGAGGCCCAGCAGATGGGCCTTCCCGAAGCTCTGTTTGACTTGGTCGTTCACTTTGTGATCTAGGTAGAATTTGTCCTCGATGGGCCTGAACTCCTTGCAGACCCTGTCAACTTGGTCGAGGACCAAGGCCTGCTCCTCTGACACGTCGAAGTTCATCTTCGAAAGTTTTGTGAACTCGTTCTGTTCTAACATATCTTCATCGCTTCCAGCGTTCCTTGCTGACCCTCTCTCTTACGTGTTGCACTACTTCAGCGAACGAACTCCCGGGACCGAACAATCCCGTTATCCCCAGTTTCATCAGCTTTGGTTTGTCCTCTTCGGGGATTATCCCGCCCCCAACGACCACAATGTCACCCCCTCCCCGCTTCTCAAGCAGACGCTTCACCTTGGGAAATGCGGTCATATGCGCTCCGTTTAGGAGGGAAAGCGCCACCACATCGACGTCCTCATCGACGGCCATCTGCGCCACCTGTTCAGGGGATGGCAGGAGACCGCTGTAAATGACCTCCATCCCTGCGTCTCTGAAGGCCCTGGCGAGGACCAAGGCTCCCCTGTCGTGCCCGTCAAGCCCAGGCTTGGCGACCAGCACCCGAATCTTTCTTTCAGACCTGGCAATCTGTTTCGGCATGTAATTCAGACTGCGCGGGACTGTGGCCTTAACCTTTACCCGCTACCTGGCTTCTAGGACGGGCTGCGCTGGGCAAAGACTGATTATTGGCTACGTCAGAGTATCATCGGCTCGGTCCAGACCCCGAAGATCTTGCGACCCACATCAATGATCTCACCGAGCGTCGCGTACTGCATCACCGCGTCCAGCATGGGATAGATTGAGTTCGCATCCTCGTCTTCAAAGGCCCTCCCCAATTTCGCGAGCGCAGTTCCCACCTTTGCCCCGTTCCTCTTCCCTCTTACAGATGCGAGCCTCTTCACCTGGCTCTTCTGAGCCCTCGAATCTATCTTCAGAGTTTCTATGGGCTTCCTCTCTGGCTTCGAGTACTTGTTGACCCCGACGACCGAGTCCTTTCCCTCTTCGACCCGTTTGGAAAGTCTGTAGGAGTTTTCTGCGATCTCCTTCTGAAGGTATCCAGTCTTGATTGCCTTCAGGAGCCCGCCGGCGGACTCGATCCTGTCGAAGTACTTGTAGGCCTCCTCCTCCATCTGCTCAGTAAGCCACTCTACGTAGTACGAACCCCCCAGCGGGTCTATGACGCTGGGCACCCCGGTCTCCTCCGCTATGATCTGCTGCGTCCTCAGGGCTACTTCCACGGCCTGTTCAGTAGGAAGGGCCCAAGCTTCGTCGTAGGAGTTAGTGTGGAGGGACTGCGTCCCTCCAAGAACCGCCGCAAGGGCCTCGATGGCAGTCCTCACTATGTTGTTGAGAGGCTGCTGCCACGTCAGGGACGCCCCAGAGGTCTGCGTGTGGAACCTCATCAGCAGGCTCCTCTTGTCCTTCACTCCGTACTTCTCGCTCAGAACCTCGGCCCAGACCCTGCGAGCTGCCCTGAACTTGGCAATCTCCTCAAAGAAGTCCATCGTCGAGTTGAAGAAGAAGCTGAGCCGCGGTGCGAACTGCTCTACCTTCAGCCCTGCCTCGATCCCAAGCTCGACATAGCCGAACCCATCGGCAAGCGTGAAGGCGAGCTCTTGGGCTGCGCTTGAGCCTGCTTCTCGTATGTGGTAGCCGCTAATGCTGATGTAGTTCCAACGGGGCATCTCCTTGGTGCAGAAGACCATCAGGTCCCTCACGAGCCTGAGGTGCGCTTCTGGGGGGTAGACCCATTCCTTCTGGGCGATGTACTCTTTGAGCATGTCCGCCTGGACTGTCCCCCTCAATCTTGCCAAGGGGACTCCCTGCTTTTTGGCAACCCCGGCATACATGCAGGTCAGTACTGTGGCGGGGGCGTTGATCGTCATCGACGTGCTAACTTTCTCGAGCGGGATCCCATCGAAAATCACCTGCATGTCCTTCATAGAGGAAACGTTGACTCCGCATCTCCCCACCTCTCCATGGGCCCGAGGATGGTCGCAGTCGTAGCCGTAGAGCGTGGGCATATCGAAGGCGACGCTCAGCCCAGTTTCGCCATGCTCCAGTAGTAGCTTCAGCCTTTTGTTGGTATCCTCAGGCGTCCCGTACCCTGAGAACATCCTCATAGTCCAAGGCCTCCCCCTATACATGGTCGGGTGTACCCCCCTGGAATACGGGAAGACTCCTGGGTATCCCTGGTCGGAGTAGTTGGAATCTGCCACGTCGGCGGGTGTGTAGATCGGCTTCACCTTGATCCCGGTGGCAGTCTGGAATTCCTGGCGTGCCTCAGGGAACTTCTCAGTCCATCCTCTGTAGACTTCTTCGTGCCACTGTTTCACTCCTTTCTTTATGTCGTCCACGGCTTTCTTATCGTAGAGCGACCCAGCCTTGGCCCGCCTTTCGACCGCTTCCCGGGCTTTCCTATTCCAGTAGGCATCACGGCCCCCTCTAAGCAACTTGGGCACGGCACAACACCCGAGAGATAAATCATGCCTCTAACCCATAAGAAAGGCTCGACGGACGGGACGCCCAGAGCATTGCGACTCACACAGCTCGCCGCACGCCTGCGTAATGGGGACAGGGTCGCACTGGCGAAAGGGATCTCCCTTGCGGAAAACGACCCGGCCCGCGCTTCAAAGCTCATGGGGCTTCTCAGACCAACGGGAAGGACCTTCGTCGTAGGGGTGACCGGTCCCCCTGGGACTGGGAAGAGCACACTCGTTGACAAGCTGATCGACTCCTTTCGTGGGAGAGGGCTGAAGGTCGGCGTAATCGCCGTTGACCCGACCAGCCCGATCACCGGGGGCGCCTTGCTCGGGGACAGGATTAGGATGACTGGACACTCCTCGGACAAAGGCGTCTACATCAGAAGTATGGCGTCAAGGGGCTGGACAGGAGGCTTGTCGAGGGCAACTTCGCAGGTTATTCAGCTGATGGACGCTGCAGGGTTTGACCTGGTACTGCTGGAGACCGTTGGCATCGGGCAATCTGACATCGAGGTGGTCGGTGTATCCCACGCCGTCCTTGTGGTGCTCATGCCAGGTCTGGGCGACGACATCCAGGTCTCCAAGGCGGGGCTTATGGAAGTAGGAGATGTCTATGTTGTCAACAAGTCCGACTTGGCTGGGGCAGACACAATGATTGTAAGCCTTCTCGGACTCTTCAGGGGGAGCTCACGCACCCCAAGCGTCCTCAAGGTCTCGGCCATCTCAGGGGACGGGATCGACAAGCTCGAGGGTGCCATCGAATCCATCCGTTCAAGGTTCACTAAAGGTAACCAAGAGCTCAGACTAAAGAGCATCAGAGGAATGATCGTCGAGACAGCGAGGGCCTCTGCCATGCGGAAGTTCGCCCAGGCATCCGACGTTCGCGCAGACAGGCTTGCAAGGCAGGTTCTTGCTGGGAAAATGACGGTAGAAGCCGCTGCTGCGAGGCTCGAAAAGTAGGGCCTACCTTCGCTCGACGGGAGCATACTTCAGGTCCGAGGGCCCCACGTATGTGGCATCCGGCCTGATCAACTTGTTATCCTCGACCTGTTCGTTGTAGTGCGCCATCCATCCGAACGTCCTGCTTGCTGCAAAGATGGGGGTGTAGAGTGGGACCTCGATGCCGAGAAGATAGAAGATGGGGGCCGCGTAGTAGTCGAGATTTGGTGGTATCCTCTTTCTTTCCCACATTTCATTCTCTATCGCGTCGCAAAGGCGGTACAGCCTGTCGTCCTCACCGCGCTTGGCGAGAATCTCCTTGAGATACTCTTTGCACAGCCTTGCCCGCGGGTCGAAATCCTTGTAGACTCTATGGCCAAAACCTATCACTTTCTTGCCCTCCCTAAGCGCTCTTTCTACGTACCCCGCGGCCTTTGAGGGCTCTCCTATTTCGAGGAGCATCTTCATCGCCTCCTCGTTGGCGCCACCATGAAGGGGACCCTTCAGGGCTGCAAGCCCTGCCGTCGCTGCCGCGTAGGGGTCCGCCAATGTTGAAGCCACTACCCTCACGGTAAACGTCGACGCGTTCATATCATGCTCCATGTAAAATATCAAGACCCTCTCGAAGACCCACCTCTCGTAGTCGCTCCTTTCCTTCTTGGTAAGCATGTGAAGTAGGTTGTCCGAGAATTTCTGCTCATGGTCTGGCTCAGTTGGTCGCTCGCCTCGTGGGACACGGTAACAATTCGCTGCGAGCACGGACATCTTCGATTCCAACGAGAACTGCTTTCCATCAATCGTTTCCTCCCTGTCAGTGCTCCCGAGTGAGGAGACAGCTGTTCTGAGCGCATCAATTGGGTGAGCGGTCTTACCAAGCTCTCTCATGATTCCAAAGACCTTGTCCTGCACCGGAGCCCTTTTCCGCAACTCTTGAGTGAACGCCTCCAGTTCCTCCTTCCCGGGGAATGAACCGTTGAGAACCAGGAACGCGGTCTCCTCAAAGCCAGCGTTGGCGGCCAAATCTGAAATGGCATAACCTCGATAGAGCAGGGTCCCGTCGGCCTCGCTCGTCGAGATCTTTGTGTCTGTAACGGACACTCCCGCGAGCCCTTTCGGCACCCTTAGGTGCTGGGGGACGTTGCTCATGTCGAGTTCCGTCGGAGGCGCTTAGCGGCCCCCATAGCTTTCTTGTCAGCCTCTTCAAATCTATAGTAGTCAATCAAGTCGTAGAATTCCTCTCTCGGCATGAGCGACCTAAGCATGCCCTTCTGCGTCCCCTCGGCTTTCAGCCGGGTCAGGGTTTCCTTCACCGTGTTCATCATGGCTCTGAACGCAGTGACAGGGAAGATCACAATATCGTACCCCAGGTCCTCGAACTCTTGGACGGTCACGTAGGGGGTCTTTCCAAACTCCGTCATATTGGCAATAAGCGGGAGTTTTACCTTCCTTCTGAACTCCGCGAACTCTTCCCTACTCTCCAGTGCCTCAGGGAAGATCATGTCGGCACCTGCCTTTGAATAGACCAGGGCCCGCTCCAGGGCCGAATCTATTCCCTCCACTGACCTTGCGTCGGTCCGCGCGATGATCAATAGCTCCTTCCCTGCCGCTTCTCTCGCACTGATCAGTTTCTTTACCATCTCCTCGGCTCCGACCAGCTCCTTTCCATCTAGGTGGCCGCACCGCTTTGGCAAAATCTGGTCCTCGATGTGGATGGCTGCGGCCCCCGCCGCCCTCATCTCTTCCACGGTCCGAGCGACGTTCAGGGCCTCCCCGAACCCGGTGTCAGCGTCTACGATGAGTGGGACATTCACCTTGGATGCGACCTGCCGCGCGGCCCCCGCTACCTCGGTCAGGGTAGTGATTCCCAAGTCCGGGAGGGCGAGGAGATTTGAGAAGCCGGCCCCGGAGAAGTACAATGCCCTGAACCCCAGCTTCTCTGCGAGCTTCGCCACCGCGGGACTGAAGACCCCCGGCGCAACCACAATCTTCTCTCCCGCTATCAACTTCCTTAGCGCCGCAGCTTGTTTGGCCATGTCAGACTTGGCCACGCCCACGCCACCCGATTTATGCCTGTCCCCAAACAGCTTCCCATCATCATTAAATTCTGCGGTCGTGCCTACTGACCGATTGCTCGGTTTCATATCTCACCAGGCGCCTCATCCCGTTATCTTCGTCCACGGCGCTGGCGGGAACAGTCTGCTATGGAAGAGGACGTTGCAGTATTTGTCGGGAAAGTCGGTAGCCTTTGCAGTTGACCTCCCTGGACATCCGTCTGGTGAGATAACCTGCAAGACTGTCGGAGACTATTCAGAAGCAGTGTTCGAATTCATCGCCAACCGTGGAGTCGGAAGGCCGGTAGTCTGTGGTCATTCTATGGGGGGTGCAGTGGCTATGACGCTTGCCCTGTCCCACCCAGACGCTTTGGGAGGTCTAATCCTGGTGAGCACGGGGGCAAAGTTAGGGGTCGATCCTGTGATACTCGACGTCCTTCGCAGCCAGCCTCTCAAGGCCGTAGAGCAAGTAATAACCCCGCGGAGTTTCAACTCTATCGACCTCAGCCTGGGGAGGGAGGCCCGGGTCGCCCTCTCGGTCTCCAACCTAGATGTCTTTCTGAACGACTACCTCGCATGCCAGAACTTCGACGTCAGGGCGGACCTGCGTCGAATCGACGCCAGGACTCTGATCGCTTGCGGGGACAAGGACCGGATGACTCCTCCGAAGTGGTCGCACTTTCTGAAGACCAACATCACTGGCTCAGAACTCTACTTCGTGAAAGACTCCGGGCACATGCTTCCCCTGGAGAAACCGGAGGCTTTGGCCGGCGCTGTCCAATCGTTCCTCGCCAGTCTCACTCCGTGAACTCCTCGCCCCCCTTCGCTATCCTCGTCATCTCCCCGACCAAGGCGACCATCCCTTCTAACGTGGTCGAAGAAACAGGGTAGAGGTCCGTTCCAAAAGAAAGCCTGCGTATGCTCCTGAACAATTCAGAGTACAGGGAGTACTGTTCCCCGTCCTTGGTCCCTGCCAATGCGTCCTCGAAGACCTTCGTGTCCCTGCTCCATTCGGTTATCCTCTTGACCCCGTCCTTGGCGATATCTCTCTTCGACAGCACTGTGATTTTTGGTATGTTTAGTCTTAGCCCCACGGAGGCAGAAAGAAGCGCGAGCGAAAGGAAGTTGGCAGGCGTGCTTGCAAGGAGAGGGTCAATTAGGAACAGGAGCACCTTGGTATCCGCTCTCATCTCACTCACGATGAACGCTCCGCTCTCCCGGAAGGCGAAAAGCTCCGTCTGGCCAGGGGTGTCGACAATCACGTTCTCTGCCCTGTGAGAATCAATCTCGTCCTGTAGGTCAGCTATCTTGGTCGCAACGAGGTCTGCAGCGAGAATGAGCGCCCCATTCGGACCGAGACCGTAGTCTTCCATGACTTCCTGGAGCTGGATCCTTTCCCTGATGTCTACGTCTGGGTCGTAGGGAAGCTCAACCACACCAGGGTCAAGGTTGACAGCGATGGCGTCTTCCCCCCTGTTCACGTACCAGTTCTTCAGCGCGGCGGTAAGAAGCGACTTCCCCGAGCCCGCAGTGCCCGTTACAAAAACGATGTCCAACTTACTGCTGTCCTCCTATCATTCTTCCAAACCTCTTGTGCCCCTCACGCTTCCTCCTGCCCCTTTGACTGCGGCTTCCATTTCCCTGGCGATTTCAAACGCAGTCCGGCCCGCCCGCCCCGAGTCCTCCCCCACGACCGCTATGTCCAGCTCGATGCGCGAGACCCCCTCCCTTATCCCTCTCGGGTGGGATTTGATGTAAGCCCCAGGATGTCGGCGGAGCTCCCTCGCAATGATGGGAGCCAGCTCAGACTCTAACACCCCCTCGAGCTTGAAGGTCAGGTACTTTCTGTGCAAGTTCCCAAGCTTCCCCTTGATTTCGGGCTCGACCGCCCTCCGGAAGATGTCCCGCATCTCCACCGGCACTCCGGGCAGGCAGTAGACGGTCGTTTGACCGGCAATGATTCTTACTCCCGGGGCGGTCCCTGCCGAATTGAGAACTGGTTCCGCCCCCAACGGAAGCCGAGCCATCTTCTTCCTAGCGGGCGTTAGCTCCATGGCCCTGAGTCCTCTTCTGGAATAGTGCTCTCTGATTAGCTTCAATGCACTTCCACTCTGCCTCATCCCCACACCGAGACCCAAAGCAATCCCTTGCAGGGTCATGTCGTCAGGGGTCGGCCCAAGACCCCCCACAACCAGTAGGAACTCGGGGGACCTCCCGAGGGCTGTCTTGAGCGAAGACGAAATTTCCTTCAGGTCGTCGTCCACTGTGACGATCATCTTGAGCATCGAGCCCATCCGGGCCATTCTCTTCCCCAACCAATGGGCGTTGGTGTTCAGGGTCCTGCCGATGAGGAGCTCCTTCCCAACCGCCAACATCTCGACCCTGACCATGTCAGGCCGCTCTCGGGGCACGCTTAAAATGAGTGCGAGCTGTTTCGCACCCAGATGAAGGCTCGTAGGAGGTATCCGACGAGACCCCTGGTCGGCGCCGGTGCCGTGATCCATCGTGGCCCCAGGGTCCTCCTTGTCAGGCGCAGATACCCTCCGAACCAAGGCAAGTGGGCACTCCCAGGAGGCCTCGTGGAACTGGGGGAGAGGGTTCAGGATGCGGCCGTCAGAGAGATACAAGAGGAGACTGGCCTGACCGTGAAAATTGAAGCGCTACTCGATGTGCAGACCGACCTGCATAGAGATGCCAATTCAAGGCTCGAGTACCACTTCATACTGGTCGACTACCTTGCAAGCCCCACAGGCGGGAAGTTCAGGCTGAACCAGGAGTCTTCGGCCTCGGGGTGGTTCAGCGCCGCCCAGACAAAGCGGTTGAAGACAACGGTCGGCACAGGGGCGGTCCTCGATAAATACTTCAAGCATAGGCTCCGCTAAGCGCCCGAACGGGGAGCGCGCCTCGGGAGCTGACTAGCTACTTCTCCTTGTTTCCGCTCAGCCACCACTCAAGATAGTCGGCTTGCACCCGAGAACGCTTGCGCCTTTCATCCTCTTCAGGGGTCTTGGCCTTGAATCTCGCATCCGAAAGCTGGTCTCTGGTAAGGAATGCTCCACAGTTCTTACAACCATATCGCTTCGTTGGGGCGTCGTACAACATTATTCCAACGTGGCACTCAGGGCAGATCTGGTCCAACCGATTTCGGTCCCCTTACCCGTCCTCGTCTCCTTAACGCTTTCCCTAGCAGAGGCCGAGTCGACATCTCCCCGCAATTTGTTAAATAGCGACAAGAGGCGAGGCCGAAACGAGCGATAAGTGGCCGAAAAGCTGGTCCTCGCGGGCCCTGCTTCTGAGGAGCTGGGACGGTCCTTGGCTGAAAAGCTCGGAATCCCCCTCCTTGACGCCGAGTTCAAGGTCTTCCCCGACGGAGAGTCAAGGTTCACCACGAGCGACAAGGTCGCTGGCAAGAGCGTCTTCGTGGTCCAGTCGACACATCCGCCAGTGGACCAGCACATCTTTCAGCTGCTGTTGGCCGCTCATCAACTGAGCGAACAAGGCGCAAAGGTGACGGCAGTCGTCCCCTACCTCGCCTATGCGAGGCAGGACAAAGAATTCCTCCCTGGAGAGGGGGTCACGCTGGGCTTCGTCGCTCATCTCATGCGGCACGCCGGAGTGCGCAGACTGGTGACCGTCGACATACACTCGGCCGAGGGCCTGGCGCTCTTCTCATTCCCCGTATACAGCGTCTCGGCTATTCCTAGCCTAGTGGAATATGCGAAAGAAAAGTTGGACCTGAAAGACCCGGTGGTGATTTCTCCCGACTTCGGCGGGTCGAAGAGGACGGAGGCGTTCGCTCAGCTCTATGGAGCCAAGTTCTTGCGACTCAACAAGACCAGGGACAAAACGACCGGTGAAGTGAGCGTGTGGGATGCAAATCTCGACGTCGAAGGGAAGGAGGTCGTCATAGTAGACGACATAATCAGCACTGGGGGAACCGTCAAGGCGGCCTCGGAGGCGGTCCTCAAACAAGGGGCCAAGAAGTCTCTGGCGATATGTGTCCATGGCCTGTTCGTCGGGGATGCCCTGCAAAAGCTGGAGAAGGCTTCAGTGAGCTCGATCGTATGCACGAACACTGTCCCCGGCAAATTCAGCAAGGTCGATGTCTCCGAAGCCCTTGCGTCACATCTCAGAACTCTTGAAGAATAAGACGTTCGTGCTACTTTCGGGCGAAGGGACGACCATACCGATGGCCGAGGCAAGGGCCCTTTTCCTTGCCTATGACGTTGGTTCGAAATTCGCGGCCCCGGAGCCGAGGGTGATGCTCGCCGACTCGACCGCCGACCCTTTCGTAGTAGGTTCGCGTATCGCGTTCACGAGGCGCATCGGTCCTCTGGTCGAGGACCCAGCGGAAGCGTGCGACCTCCTGCGGGGCCTTCGAATCCGATTCAGATCCTTCGACCTGGTCGAAGGTAGGACCTCTCCCAACCCTGAAGTGTACCTGCGGGGCATCGACGCAGTCATCGACCTTCTTAACCCGGAGCGGGAGCTTACCCTCGTTCGGGGCGAAAAGGAATACTTGTCAGTAACCGCTCCCCTCGCCATGAAACAGGGATGGTCCCGGCGACGCCCGCGCAGCCGCCCATTCTTCCACCCCTCCGCCATCTTCCCCAAACTCTCTCGGGCCATCGTCAACCTGAGTCGTTGCAAAGAGGGGGAGTCCTTTCTCGACCCGTTCGCAGGGACAGGGAGTCTGGCCATTGAGGCATCGATCATCGGGGCGCGGGTACTGGGCGTGGACCTATCAGAGAAGATGACGAGAGGGTCACTAGCTAACATGAAACATTTTGGCCAAGACTGGATGGGGGTGATACGGGCTGACTCCGCCTTACCGCCTATCACCCAGGTTGACGCCATGGCCACCGACATCCCCTACGGAAGGGCTTCCAGCACTCGCGGCAGGGACACCAACGAGATCATCGACTTAGCCCTCCGCTCGTTATCCGGAGTGCTGAGGAAAGGTTCCACACTCGTTCTGATGCATCCCCAAACAGCCGGCGTCAAGAGCACCTCGGAGCTGGAGGTCGAGGAGGAACACAATCTTCACGTTCATAAGAGCCTGACGAGGACAATAACAGTCCTCGGGAGGAGATAGAGTCGGTCAAGCTTTCGGTCACATTCCTGGGGACGAGCTCCGCGGCACCTACCAAGGACAGGGGCCTCCCGGCCATAGCCCTCAAACGGGAGGGGGAGGTCGTCCTGATGGACTGCGGGGAAGGGGTGCAGCGCCAGGTCTTGGCGCATGGAATAGGGCTTGGCAAGGACATGACCATACTTGTCACGCACTTGCACGGAGACCACGTCTCAGGCCTTCTTGGTCTGCTGCAAACAATGAGCCTAGCCCAAAGGCGGAAACCTCTCGACATAGTCGGGCCGCCAAAGCTCCTCAAATGGCTCAAAGTGACATCAGACCTGTTGCACATTGGGCTTACATTCCCAATCAGGTTCACGCAGGCGAAGCCAGGGTCCTTATTGCGCACGGAAGGTTTCAGGATCCGGGCTGCCAAGGCGCTCCACTCTGTCGAAGCTTACGCTTACCTCGTCGAAGAACGAGCGAGGCCGGGCGTATTCTATCCCGAGAAGGCCAAGCGACTCGGGGTCCCTGAAGGAAAACTGTGGTCAAAACTCCAGAAAGGTCGGCCCGTCAAAGTCGACGGAAGGATCATCCATCCCTCGACTGTAACTGGGCCTCCAAGGACGGGAAGGAGGATTGGTTACTCCGGCGACACCCGTCCGTCCCCTGGGCTCGCCCGATTCTTTTCCGGGTGCGATCTGCTGATATTCGACTCGACGTTTAGTGCCAAGGACGGCGACAAGGCGCGCGAGAGGATGCACAGCACCTGCGTGGAGGCTGCCCAGCTGGCGAGCAGGGCCCGGGTCAAAAGGCTGGCCCTAACTCATTTTAGCGCTCGTTACACAAGCCCATCCAGTCTAGTAAGGGAAGCTCGCAAAATCTTCCCGAGCACCGTGGCCGCGGCCGACGGGCTGACCCTTGATGTCGATTATCCGTCTGAGTAGGAAGTCAGCCAGTCAATGACGGCGTCAAGCTTCTCCGATTCAATCGTCAAGTAAATCGGGCCTAGTGAAGATTCCTCCGGACTCCCACATATCGCCAAAACGCCCGTCGTAGCGGCTTGCCTGTTCAGCATTAGCGAGGTCGAGTTATTTTCTCGATTGAACAGGAGCCGCCTTCTCGCCGCCGACCTTACATGCCTGTCCCTCAGCTGGTCCCTAATACGAATCAGTGTGTTTGCTTGGTCCGTAACCAACTTAGCGACGCGAGGGCCTGAAGTTACTACATCGATTGTTTGTCCTGTAACCTTCTCAAGGGCGCCAACGACCTTGGCTGGGTCCTCCGAGGGCGAGATGGTCGCCTTTAGAGTAATCATTGCGCTGAAATTAATCTGAGACATTTTCCCAGCGCCCTACCACATCGGCCATCTCTGCTGTAAGCTTGTCAGGGGAAGTGTGTTGGTTGGAGATTGTTTCGTCCGCGAGAGCTATCGCCTCCCCTATCCCCACCCCCAGTTCCCTCCTGTCCCTCTGGAGGAACATATTGTGGGTCAGCGGGTCATCCTTCCTCCCCCTTTCCTTCAGCAATTCGTATCGCCTCGTTGGAGAAGCGTGAACCGCGACCAACAAAACCGCTGCCTTCTTTCTGAATTCGTCAACCTCCGCCATCGATCTGATTCCGTCAACCACCACCTTCTCTGCGCCCTCCTTCTTTATCTCCTTCAAGCAGAGGTCGGCTACCGCCGCCTCGCCGTACTCTCTTCTCAGGAGCTTCATGACATCACCTGTATTCTTCGCATCCGGCTCGAGACCACGCCTTTTCGTCTCGGCACGAATCACGTCGCCCATGACCACTCTCTTCCACCCCCTTTGGACTAGGGCCTGGGCTGCCGTAGACTTGCCTGCCCCCGGCATCCCAGTGACTGCGACTATGCGGAGCAACCTATTGACCCCCGGCCGACCAAGAGCGAATTTAAAGCAACTAGTCCTTGCTGAATGACGTTGCGCGCCTTCGTCGCATTGGAGATTTCAAACCCTGCCCTCGACTCTCTCGTCCGGTTTCAGGAAGAGCTGAGAGCCACGGGTGCGGACATCAAACTCGTCGGGAGACAGAATCTGCACTTCACGGTGAAATTCTTGGGTGAAATAAGCGAATCACAGGCGGCCGAGGTCGGCTCAAGGCTTGGGAGTCTTGTTTTGAAAGGCATAGACGTGGAGGTCAGAGGGGCCGGTGCCTTCCCCAACCCGTCCAGGGCCAGGGTGGTCTGGGCCGGGGTCTCCCGCGACCACGAGGCGCTGGTCGCGCCAGTCGCGCAGCAAGTAATCGACTCACTCGAAGGAATTGGCGAAAGAGACGAGAGGCCCTTCCGCGCCCATGTCACTCTGGGAAGAGTCCGGTCGGGGCGCAACTTGCGTCAATTGGAGCAATTTCTGAGTGACAATTCTGACAGGCCATTCGGCGAGGTGAGGTTGTCCCACCTGAAACTCAAGTCGAGCGTCCTCTCCCCCGGCGGTCCCGCATACACAGACCTCGGAGATTATCCTCTCGTTTGAACCGCCTCTCCAGTATTGCAGCCGAGGCAGGAAAACACGTAACTCCGTCACCTTCGGAGATTGCGAATATGGGGGCCCTTGCGCGGGTGCTCCTATCAAAGACGAGGAAGGCAGCCAGAAGGTTTCCGGAGACCAGAGGCGTGCTGCTCGGAGGCTCCTTCGCCAAGGGGACATGGCTCCGGGGTAACGTCGACCTGGATATCTTTGTCAAAATTGATCCTTCTGTCACAGATGAAGACTTCGAAAGGATCGGGCTGGAGGTGGGGGCTCTGGCCACACGGGGATACCCTCGCGGGAAGAAATTTGCCCAACATCCCTACACTGAAGCGACCGTTGAAGGCGTCAGGGTCAACATCGTTCCATGCTACGCGGTGAAGAAAGGTCAGTGGAAGAGCGCGGCTGACAGGTCCCCTTTCCACGTTGAAGTGGTAAAGAACTTCCGAGAATCGATGAAGACTCATGTCAGGTTGCTCAAGTCGTTCATGAGTGGCGTGGGAGTCTATGGTGCCGAAATACAGAGGCGAGGGTTCAGCGGATACGTGGCGGAAGTACTCGTAATGAAACAGAAGAATCTTGAGGGGGTCCTCCGCTGGTTCGCAAATTACAAGCCATCCAGGGAGGACAGGATTTTCACTCTCCCAGACCCCGTGGACGACAGCAGGGACCTGGGGACTGCAGTTTCTGGGGAAAGCCTCGGCAAGATGGTCCTCGCCGCCAGAGAGTTTCTAAGGCGCCCCGAACTGGCCTTCTTCCGCAGAATGTCAGGCAGGGCTCACCCAGGGATGAGCGGTTCGGTGGTGGCGGTGGTCTTCTCCCACAGATGGCTGAGCGAAGACACCCTTTGGGGGGAGCTGAGGAAGACGACCAAACATGTGGTCAGACACATCGAAATCCACGGGTTTAGGGTTGCTAGGTCTATGGCCGCTTCTAACAATTCAGAAAGAAGCGCCATCCTCATCATTCCTGAAATCAGGGAACTCCCGCCCATTGAACAGCGGGTCGGACCAACGGTTGACAGGAGGAAAGACGTCGAGGCATTCATTCGTTCAAACGCAAAGGAGTCGAAGCTGGTCTGGGTAGACGAGGACGCCAGGGTTAGGCTTCTAAGGCGCAGGAGGCACACTAGACTCTTCGAACTGCTGAATGATGTCGCAAAGGGGAGGTCCGGACCTGCGGGGACTTCGCGCGAGCTTCAAGCCGGCATGAAGAAGAGCGCATCCGTGCTGCATGGCGAGTCGCTGACGCGCACAGCATCCAAAGAGCGGTGGTTGCAAAATGGTATCAGAGAAATCACTTCCGATGCCGTCGGAACGCGCTAGCATCGACGCGCTGGTCAGGACGCCGTACATCCAGATCCTCACTTATCCCCGAATCTCTCTCCGCGAGGCGAAGTCCAGGATCAAGCAGCTATCGGCGCTGGGCGTGGATGAGATTGTCTTCGAGGGCCACGCAAAAGTGGGCCGACTGGGCATACTTGGAATGGGCACCGTTGGGGTAGTGGTCAGGGCCTGGGCCAATGGGGAGTTGCGCGCTCTCAAGATCCGGCGGACCGACGCAAACAGGCCTGACATGGAGCAGGAGTTTAGGATAACGACTCATGCGAACCGTGTTGGGGTTGGACCTACAGTCTACTCCCACTCCAAGGACCTAATCCTGATGAAGCTCCTCGAATCTCAAGAGATTGGCGATTGGATCAAGAGTCTTCCGGGGACCGGGAGGCGTCAACGGGCAAGAGATCTCCTCCATTCTCTACTGAACCAGTGCAGGAAGCTCGACATCATCGGCATAGACCATGGCCAGCTCAGCAACCTCAGGAAGCACGCTGTCGTCGCCGAAGGAAAACCATGGATCATAGACTTCGAATCGGCAGGGACAGCGAGGAAGCCAAGAAACGTCACCACAGCCGCCCAATACCTGCTGATCGGGGGAGCCATTTCTCCAATGTTCAGAAGAACACTGGGAATCAGGGAGACAAAGACTCTTTTGAGCCTCCTGGCCGAATACAAACACGATCTCTCGGACTTCGCCTACGCGAAGATTCTCGGTCATCTCAAGCTCGACGACGGCTGATCGCGGTCCTACACGAGATGTCCTCCCATTTTGGTTTAGGCCTGGAGCAGAAATCCATCAGGAAGAATGGGGTCGGTGGGATTCGAACCCACGACCACTTGCACCCCAAGCAAGTATCCTGCCAAGCTAGACGACGACCCCGCTAGGCGAGGCTCGCACCCCCGAGCATTTAAGCGCCGACGATGGTTCTGGTTATATCAGACTCAGTTAGGTAGAAGACCGTGGGCAAGCGTACAGTCCACCACATGGACTTCGAGGCTGTCGTCAGCGTGAACAGGGATGTGGTCGCCTTGACCGGGGAACCCTGCGAATACTCGACGGCCGACGGCACGAAACTGTCCGAACTTGTGAAGGAGGTGGAGCTCCGCGCCGACAACCAGGAATTCGAAGATGCAGTGACTGACAAGGCGGCCCTGCTTGTCTTCAAGGCCGCAAGCGGCCAATACTTTCGGGCCGGGAATAAAAGGACGGCGCTCGTGCTGGGACTCGTTTTCCTCAAAAAGAATGGCTACACCATCAACATTCAGGACCCCGAATTTGTGTCGGCCGTTGACAAGGCGGGCATGGGAGCCGCCGGTCTGGACGAACTCTACAGCATCGTACGCAGGCTGATTACGAAGTCGCCCGCCGAGCGCAAGGGATGGGAGAAGGCAGTCAACGAGATTGTGGAGTCGAACAAGGTGTTTCTCACCGAAACTGGCGCCTGATGCTTTCAGCGCCTTCTCGACTAAGCGATTCTATGCCGTGACTGCTGCCGTCTTGGTAGTCATCGCCGCTTGGGCAGCCGCCAACCGGGCGATCGGGACCCTGAACGCTGAGCAACTCACGTAATTCAATCCGGCATCGTTGAAGAAAGCGATACTCTTTGGGTCCCCTCCATGTTCCCCGCAGATGCCGATTTCTAGATGAGGCTTGGTCCTGCGGCCATTCTCGACGGCGCTTCGCACCAGCTTCCCAACTCCTCCAACATCCACTGAGTCGAACGGGCTCTGGGCTAGGATCCCCATTTCGATGTACTTCGGGATGAACTTGGCTTCGACGTCGTCCCGGCTGAAACCGAATGTCGTCTGTGTCAAATCGTTTGTCCCGAAAGAGAAGAAATCCGAGTATTCTGCGATCTCTGAGGCTGTGAGCGCGGCCCTCGGCGTCTCAATCATCGTCCCCACCTGATAGGGGACTCGGTCTCCTAGTTCGCGGAAGGTGCTCTCCGCCGCAGCATCGACGACACCTCGTAGGAACCTGAATTCGCCCGCTAGGGCGACCAGCGGGATCATGATTTTGACTTCCGCTCTTTCCATGCCCTCTTTTGACAGTTCGATAGCCGCTTTCAGTATGGCTTTAGTTTGCATCTCGTAGATTTCGGGGTAGGTGACTGCCAACCTGCACCCCCGGTGACCAATCATGGGGTTGTGCTCAGCAAGTTGTCGGACCCTGAGTAGTACCGCTTCTGTCTTCTCCACCTCTTCAGAACTCGCCCCCTTTTCCTTCTGGCTCTGGACTTCAAGGATCAGGTCTTCTATCGGAGGCAGGAACTCGTGCAGAGGAAGGTCAAGCAGGCGGACCACCACCGGATTTCCACCCATCGCCGAGAAAATCCCCTTGAAGTCCGAGAGCTGGAAGGGGAAGAGTCTGTAGAGATTTTCCTTCCTCACCTTTTCGTCCTTGCTCATGATCATGTCTCTGACTATGGGGAGCCTGTTTGGCGCGTTGAACATCCTCTCGGTCCTGCATAGCCCGATTCCCTCGGCCCCGAACTCCCTTGCTTGCCGGGCGGCCTCAGGAGTATCTGCATTGGCCCAGACTCCAAGCCTTCGGATTCCGTCGGCGGTCTTCAGAAGCTTCATGAGTTCCGGGGTTGGCTCAGGTTCCACCATCCTGACCTGACCTCTGTAGATAGACCCCGTCGTGCCATCGATTGTTATGGTCTCTCCTTTCTGGACCTTTTCCCCCTTCTTAGTTGTAAAGAATGCTCTGTCCGGTGAGATTTCGATTTCGCTGCATCCTACGACGGCGGGCTTCCCCATCCCCCTCGCTACCACGGCTGCGTGCGACGTCATCCCGCCTCTCATGGTTAGGATACCCTGTGAAGCGATCATTCCCTTGATGTCTTCTGGAGTGGTCTCGGTCCTTACTAGAATGACCTTCCTGCCCATCCCTGCAATCGCTGCCTCCTGCGTGTCGAAGACCACCTCCCCCGAAGCAGCTCCTGGCGAAGCGTCCAACCCTTTCGCCAGCGGCCTGTCAGTCGCGGTCGGGTCCAGGCGCCTATGGAGGAGGGATTCGAGCATTTCGGGCTCTACCCTGGCTACGGACTCCTGACTTGAAATCAGCCCTTCTTCTGACATTTCCACTGCAATTCTCACCGCCGCCTGGGCTGTCCTCTTTCCGTTCCTAGTCTGAAGGATGTAGAGCCTTCCGTCTTCGACTGTGAATTCGAAGTCCTGCATGTCCTTGAAGTGGGCCTCGAGTTTCTTCGCAACCTCGTCGAGCTGCGCGCGGATCTTCGAGTCTATCCTGTCGACTCCCACTGGGGTCCGGACCCCAGCCACAACATCTTCTCCCTGGCAATTCGCAAGGTACTCGCCGAAAAGCTTCTTCTCACCTGTGGACGGGTTGCGAGTGAAGCCTACTCCGGAACCTGAAGTCTGCCCGAAATTGCCGAACACCATGGTCTGTATGTTTACAGCTGTCCCCAAGGCCTCGCTGATCCGGTAGAACTTTCGGTATTCCTTCGCGCGCTCGTTGTTCCATGACTTCAGGACTGCCTCGACTGCCATCTCTAGCTGAACAAACGGGTCCTGGGGAAACTCCTTGCCGGTCTCTGCCTTGATTACTTGTTTGAACTCCGTTGCCACGCCCTTTAGGTCCTCGGGGGACAGGTCGATATCCATCTTGGCTCCAGCCCTCTCTTTCCGATGTGCGAGAATTCTTTCGAATGATTCCGCATCGGCACCCATGGCGACCTTCCCGAACATCTGTATAAGACGCCGGTACGAGTCGTAGGCGAACTCTTCGTTTCGAGTCATGCCCGCGAGCCTCTCTGTGGTCTCGTCGTTGAGTCCCAGGTTTAGAATGGTGTCCATCATCCCCGGCATCGAAAAAGGCGCTCCTGACCTCACGGAGAAGAGAAGAGGACTTTCCTTGCCCCCGAACTTCTTCCCGGTCTTTGCCTCCACTTCCGCGATCTTCATCCTGACCTGGTCGAACAGGCCATCTGGAATCGACCCCCCGTTGCCGTAATACTGTTTGCAGACATCGGTGGTGATTACGAACCCGGGCGGGACGGGAAGTCCCAGCGACGTCATCTCCACCAAGCCGTATCCTTTTCCGCCAAGAAGGAACTTGTCGCGTCCCAGTGCTTCCTGGAAAAGCATCACACTTTCCGTCAAAGACGTCTTCAGTTCAGCCCTGAACCTCCTCGATATATTTGTAAAGGCTTTGAAATCTATTTTGTGACCCGACCTCACGGGGGCGTATTCGTGGGGAACAAGCAATGAGAGGCGAACTCATCGGCAATGCGGATTGCTTTTGGGAACTCCGCCAGCTGGGTTTCAACCCCTGCGAATATGTTCGACTCGTCTCTCGGAACTCCAAGACGTGTCATAGTCCCGCCATAGTCAGAGAAAAACGCATCCACTTCTAAATCGGGTTCTCTCTCAAGGCAAGTTATGGTTTAATCGTGCCCAAGCTCTTTTCGTCTAGCCTGTAGGTGTACCATTCGGTCAGCCTTCTAGCTCCGAGCTTCTCGTAGAATTGCAGGGCCTTCTCGTTCCAGGTGAGGACCGCCCACTCCATCCTTCCGCACCCCTTCGCTACTGCCTCGTCAACGCACCGTTTGAAGAGCGCGAACCCCACCCCCCGCTTCCGATGCTCCTCCAGGACGAAGAGGTCTTCGAGGTAGAGTGAGGGCTTCGCCAGGAAGGACGAATAGGTGTAAAAGTAAAGAGCGTATCCGAGGAGCTTATTGCCTTCCGCAGCCACGAATAGGCTAATTCGTTTCTTTTCAAAGACATCTTCGACGAGCCTCTTTCTCCCTGCGTCCGAAGGTGGGTCCAGATGCTCGAACTTTGCGAGAGCGACTGCCAACCCAACGAACTCCTTCGCATCGCCCCTGCGGCCTTTGCGTATGACGATCCTTTCCATAGTCTACTCCTCAGAGGCAAATGGGGCCTGATAAAATCGATTGGGCTTGCTTTACTTCCTAAGAAAAAGGAATGAGGCCGGGAGCTACTGATGTTGCTCCAGGTCTCTCATCATTTGGTCGTACTGCTCCTTCGTGATTTCGCCTCTGGCGTACCTCTGGCGTAGTATCTCACGGGCGTCCCCATAGTGATACCAGTAGCCGCGCCTCCATCCCCCGCCCCAACCCCAGGGCCAGAAAATGAATCGGCTCACTGCGAAGATGATGAAGAAGATGAAGAAGAAGCCGAACGGGAAGAAGAACCAGCCGAAGAAAGGATAACCGTAGTAGGGCGTCGTAGGAGAATATGGGTAGCTGTGAGTTGCCAGAGCCACGATGAACGCTATGACTGCGACGAGGACGATGCTCGCGATAACCCAGCCGAATACGCTGTGCCTTCGAAGGTGCATGTCGCTGTAATTTCCTTGCATTTGTTTTCGCCTCCTGGGCGTGGGTCATACCTCGGTCATTTAAGCATATTGGAATTCCAATACATAAATTCCTATAAAGCTTGACCCTCCGCTCAACCTCGTGTGGCCCTTCAGGTTCGCGATGCATGGGAGGCGAGGGCTGCGGATGATGGTCGTCTCTCTTCTTTCGACATCTCCAAAGAATGGAGTCGAGATCATGGACGGGGTCGAATCCATGACGCGCGGATGGTGGCGCCCGACAGCAGGTTCTGTCTATCCTCTCCTCGACAAGATGGTCAAAGAAGGGACCGTCAATAAGCTCCCCGACGGGAGGTATGAGCTCACCCCCAACGCAAGGAATGAGTTCGACGTCTCGTTCGCCCCAAGGCCCAAGAGGCCCCAGACCATGGATGACATGGT
>JAPCJK010000079.1 GCA_027886975.1 Nitrososphaerota archaeon | reverse complement strand
TTATCCACGCGTAGTATTGTTAAATAATGCCATAAGGCGACCGGTCATTCACATGAACGTTAGGGATTTGCGAGACGGCATGAGAAGGGTCGATGCAGAAGGAGAGATCGTGGAGATGCAGGAACCCCGGACGGTAAACCTGAGGACCGGGGGCGAGGCGCGGGTAGCAGACTGCATGCTGAAGGACGAGACCGGACAGATCAAATTGTCTCTCTGGGACGACCAGATTGACATGGTCAAGCAGGGCTCCAAGATCAAAGTGACCAATGGTTACACGAACAGCTTCCGTGGCGAGCTTCGCCTGAATGTCGGGAAATACGGAAAGCTCGACGTAGTGCAAAGCTGAAAGGTTCTAAAACCACGTAGGGTCGTAGACTCTCAGGTCGCTATTGGGTACTGGTGGTCTTTTCCTAAGGAAGCTGAGGGCCAGAGTCGCGAATGAACCGACTGGGTTCGTCTGGGTGGAAAAGGGAAAGCTAGCCGTGTCAGGATATCCCGCTTCGAAGAGGCAACTCGAATGGATTGCGGCCCAAGGCATCGAAGTTGTGCTTACGTTGACGGAGAAGCCTCTCCCGACCGAGCTAACCGATGACATACCGATGGATTTTGTGCATTTGTCGATGCGCGACCATGGAGTTCCAGATCCGAGCACACTGGACCAGGGAGTTACACTAATCCAAACGCGCGTTGGTGAAGGGAAGAGCATCCTGGTCCACTGCCTTGCGGGTGAGGGGAGGACTGGGTGCGTCTTGGCGGCCTATCTCATCGTGACGAGGGGGATAAGCGGAGACCAGGCAATTTCCATCCTCAGGGATATCAAACCGGCTTTCGTAGAGCGGAGGCAGGAAGCGGCTGTGCGCAATTATGCGAAAAAAGTCAAGGGACGCTCCTCTGGGGCTTGAACCTGGAGAAGACGTTGTTTAGCCCTGAGGTGGCCCAATGGTCGAAGCCCTGACACCCGACTACAAGCTTCAGTGGGACACCTTCAAAATCGTGACCGTGGGGAGGAATTCGGGTCTCCCTCACATTGTGAGGGTCAGGTACGTCCAGGTCGGCTCAGACCTCTTCGCTCTTGGAGGCAGCGTGGAGGCAGACTGGGTCAAAAACGTCAGGCGGAACGGTCAGATCAGGCTGAGAACGGAAACCCTGGCGTATGCCGCGAGGGCCATGGTGTCCCACGAGGACAGAGACAGGGTGATGGACCTGTTTGAAAGGAAGTATGGGAAAGGCCTCGTGAGGCAGTGGTACCTAGGACGGTCAGTCTGCATCAGGCTGGTCCCCGTTGGCGCGCCCGAGGTGATGAGGCAGGCGAAGGGGGAGGGGGATGCGTCGAAGACCTTCTCCGAGTGGCGGACGGAAGGCAGGCGGTATTACGGGGACGTGGCGATGGCGTTCGACTCCGCATCCGAGGAATATGACGTCACAATCGGCAGGAATTTCATCAACGCTCTGATTAGACAGAGGTCATTGGAGGTGCTGTACCGCCTCCTCAGGAAGGACGACGTGGTGCTGGAGATTGGGGCGGGGACTGGGGCGGAAGCAGTCCAGGTTGCTCGGAGAGTTGCCAGGGTGGTGGCAACGGACATCTCTCTCGCGATGGTCGACCTGCTCAGGAAGAAAGCCGCGGCGAGGAAGATGTCAGAGAAAATGGATGCGGTCAGAGTCGCAGCCGCGGACATCGGCGAAGTCAGGAATATGCTCCCAGGGGGCAGGGTGAGGGTCGTCTACTCGTTCAACGGTGCACTCAATTGCGAGCCCCGGCTCGCCGAGTTTGCTGCGGAGCTCGCATCGTTGGTTGTCCCGGGCGGATACTTCGTCTGCTCAATCCGCAACACTCTCTGCCTCGCGGAGATTCTGACCTACGCGGCTCTCCTCAGATACTCAGGAATGGTGAAGAGGAAGGTACAACCGATGATGGTGTCGGTTGGAGGGGCAGACATCCCCTCGACTTACTACTCGGTGGGCAGGTTCCTTGGATTCTTCCGGACGGATTTTGAAGTGGAGAGCATCACAGGCCTTCCGGTGATCTTGCCTCCTGCTTACCTGAACGACTATTATGTCAGGGCCAGGCGCGTCCTAAGAGTGCTGGAAGGGGCAGACAAGGCCCTGGGGATTTCGTTCCCGCTCAACAGACTTGGAGACCAGTCGCTCTTCGTCCTCCGCCGAAAACAGTAGCACGTTGAATCGACCGACGGAGACCCTCAGACTTGCTTGGACAAAATGAGGCCCTCGGCATACCCACGGACCAGACTCATGAGCAGAGCGCGTTTCTTTTTGCCTCTTAGTACGTAGGCCAACAGGTTTGGGAGGACGAACCTGAGCGAAGCGAGAAAATAACGGAGTCGAAACAGAGCTTCTCTCGGATGGAGCCGCTTCGTGATAACGAACCAATCCCTCAGCTCGTACCTGACCCTTTCTGGGTCGACCGTTCCGTGGCCCGCCCACCATCCGACTTTGCCAGGGATGTCTACGTCGTGGAAGGTGAAGGCCCCGGTGAAGGCGAAGACGCCCCACCCCTTTGCCTTGAGCCTCTGGGCGAAGTCCAGAGAGCTGTTGACCACGAGCCTTTCGTCGAAGCCCCCGACCTCTTCTAGAGCCCTGCGTCTCACCAGAGACGCGTTTGGGAGGGCGTCAGTCTTTAGCAATCTGCCCTCGAGCGAGGAGTCGCGGGGGAGGTTTCTCCCGACGAGGTTGAGGACTCGCCGGCGGTTGAGAAAGGGAGTAGCGTAGACCCATACGAGGCTCTTGGATTTCCAGTAAAGAACTGCGGGCATTACAGCTCCCACCTTGGGAAGGCTCGAGAGTTCTTCGAAGACTAGGGCGAGAGTGCCCTCAGAAATGACGTTGTCGTCGTCGATGAAATAGATGTAATCTGTCGAGGCGGCCCGCCAGCCGATGTTCTTCGCCCGCGAGATGAAGATGCGGCGGTGCGATACAATGTGTTGCAGAGCAAGTCTGGGGAACTCAGATTCTAAGTCGAGTGGGGAAGCTGAGTCGTCCACCACTATCACAGTTTCGAGGATGCCTCCGTCGAACTGCTGGAGGCTGGAAAGAAGCCGCCTGAGCTTGTCAGGTCGGTTGTGAGTCGGTACGACCACACTTATGGGCTTTTGACTGATCATTTTGTTCTGGACCTGCGGAGCCTCTCGTAGATTGACTCGACGCTGCTGGCCACCGAATCCCAGTCGCAATGAGCTCTGACGAAATCAGAGCCATCCTCCCCTGCCTTGGAAAGAGAGTCGGTCTCAGCGAGGAAACGGGCGAGCAGAGGAGCCCCACGTCCTGCAGGCGGGACAAGGAGTCCGAACCTGCGAATGGCCGGGGAGGTATCGTTGAAGGCGACCACAAGGGTCCCGCAGGCCAGAGATTCCTGGACCGTCCCGCCCCAGAAGGGCTCTATGTCGTCCATGTGCATCGGCACGAGGGTAAGCCGACTGCGGGAATACAATTCGGGGAGGGCTCGCTGGTCGACGGCACCGAGGAACTCGACGAAATTTCCGAGCTCGAGTCTTGAGGCCGAGGCCTTCATCATCGGGAGGCCCGGGCCGTCTCCTGCGACCAGGAGTTTCGCGCTTACTCCGAGGCCCAGGAGAGCTTTGAGCAGAGGAAGGAGCAGATGGGGCGCTTTCTCCCACATGTAGGAGGACGGGAGAGGAACCCGGCCCACGTACGTCAACAGAGGCTCGGGGTCCGGAGGGCAGATTCGCTGGAACACGTGGGTGTCTACGCCAGTGCTCGGAAGACGAATCACGCGGCCACGTGGGATTCGGAGGGTTTTGGTCAGAAATCGCTCTTCGTGGTGGGTGGAGACGAGGAGCGAGTCACAGAGCCTTAGGGAAGGATAGAAGGCGGCTGCCTTCGCTCTCCTGATTGGGTCAGTTCCGTGGTATTGCGCAACGAGCGGCGTTCCCATTCCCTTCACCCACGGGGCGACATAAGGGAAGTTCCAAAGGTAGTAGTTGTGGAAATGGACAAGGTCCGGAGCATCTCGTTGGAGCTCTCTCTTGACTTCCAAACTGTGCGTGTTCCCAAATCTCATGAAGGGAGGGAACAGGAAGGAAGGCCTGAACGCTTTGATTTCGTATCCATCTACGCTGAGGATTTCCCTTCCAGGTTTCTCACCGTTCATGACATAGAGTTTTACTTCGTGTCCGAGGTTTGCTAGTCTACGAGCGTATTCCTTTGAGAAATGGAAGTATCGGTGGGCGAACTCGTCGAGCCCAATTGCCGCGAACCGGAAGTCATGAAGGAGCAGATAGACTATCTTCATTGTGAGGCCCCAACCGCGCATTCGGAGTTGCTTTGTCAATTCTCCGAAAGACGAATACCAGCAGCGAACGAATCTCATTCAAGTAGAATATCCCCAGGAGGCCCAGAGTGCACGCAAGAACGACAAAGGTCCTCTCGGTCACGGACGAGGAGCTGAGTAGATAGATGCTGATGTCAGATAGGATCGTGGAGCCTTCGAGGGCCCTGTAAAGTATGAGTGAAAAGGCGCTTGCGATGAAGTTCAGGAAGGTCAGAAGCAAGAAAAGACTGACGGAATCCGACAGGCTTCGCCTTGAAAACAGCACTATGAGGACGACCATCACCTCGAATACCATTACGAGCATCACGTGATAGAGTGAGAGCCAACTCAGCCCGAGAAACACGTTCGACTGGATGGCGAGGGCCCAGTCCGTGACCATTTTCGTTGCCGTGAAATCAAGGAGACCCCCCGCAAGGGAAACGATTGCCACATAGCCAAGAGAGGTGACCACTTGGCTACTTCCGACGTTTCTGAGAGCGTTCAACTTGGAGCTGAGGAACGAAGGCCGCCTGAGGACAACCGAAATGGCCTCCGCCGAGAAGAGAGTTGAGAGGACGAGCAGGATAGCGTAACGCAGTTCGGAGAAGACCGATGCAGTGTCGACGAATTGATCCCAGGAGAAGGCGTAGAGCGAGACAGGCGAGAAGAACCTCACCAAAAGGAGGTTGTTGACAAGAAGGTAGGCAGTGGCGACTCCAGCCAAGGCCAGGGCTTGGGTTCTGTTCTCGCGGGTCCCGATTAGGAGGAGCGCGATTGGGTAGAGGGCCCACTGCTCAGGCATAGTCGGACGGAATAGGGAGAAGAGGATGGCTGTGACCAGCAGGGCCCCGGGGAGCTGTGCCTTCTTGACGTAGGTGTAGGCATAGGCGGTCAACAGAGCAGGCAACCAAATCAAACTCAGGATCATCGTCAAGAGGCCGGTTCGGAGGGAAAGGAGTGAAAGAGCGTTGAAGACGCCCATTCCACCGAAACCAGGACCCATGCCTTGGTATGAGACGGCATTGTAGATGCCTGAGAAGTCCCATCCGAGGAGATAGAAGGGGGCTATCGTACCTATCAGAGGGATGCCGAGGGCGAGGGTCGCGAAGACCAGCTTCTTCCTCATCAATAGAACGGGAGAAATCAGGAAAAGGGGCAAGAAGATTATCGGCATCAGCTTGAGGTAGATGGCGAGGCCCAACAGGCTCGCAGACAGATACGGTTTCTTGATTTCTAATGCGTATAGGCTCGAGAGTATCAAGAGCAGAGCGATTGGGTCGAGAGCTCCCCACATCGCGGAGACGATTATCGCGAAAGGGAAGTAGATCCACAGTCTGGCGACTTTCAGTGCACTCTTCGTCTCTCCCTTCAGGGAGACCAGCTGGAAGAGGAGAACGGCCACCAGGAGGTCTGAAATCACCATGGGTTGCTTCAGGAGGAAATAGTACACGAACTGGGAGGGAGACCCTAGGAGCTGGTAGAGACTGTAGGTCGCTCCGAAAACAAAGGCCGCCAGGGGCGGATAGCTGATCGAAGTCATCCATGGGTACGGAGCGAAGCTCAGGTGCGGGACGTAGGGGAGCAGAGAATAGGGGTTGGCCCCCGACAGGGCGAAGACCCCCAGCCGGACCCAAATCTCGAAGTCGAAGGGGTGCCCGGTCCACGGTGCCAACACCTCTCGTAAAGCAAGGCCAACCAGGAGTGGCTTGCCAAGGCCGTTCAGGAATGGCATAGAGTGTAATCCTCTGGGCTGGCTTCGGCCCTGAAGTTAACGCTTCACCGTGATTCGTCTTCGCTGGAAGGGCGTGGAGCAGGCTCGTATGAACTGGAGTTCCTTTGAAGTCCATCCTGTGTTGGTCTGATGTCCTCGTAGATTTCTCTCAGTCTGTTGTACTTTGCAGACTCGTAGATCAAATGGTCAGGTCCGACCCGAGCCCGGAATGCGGACAGGCCCTTCCCCTCCCTGGCGAGAACATGGTTGTGAAAGGTCGCCTTGGCTTGAATGTAGGAACCCAAAGTCTTGAACAGGAATAGGTTGATGCACCTTTCCCAAAAAGACGATTTTGACCATGGGTTCTTCTGGGCTCCCGCGGGGGCGCTCCGTCTTTCGTAGAGTTTGGGGAAGTATCTCTTCATCCAAGGAGCAGATTTCAACAAGGAGGCATACCGGGCTTGACCAAGTACCACTTCCGCGACCAAAGCGTCCCTGGCAAAGAGAGCACCGCCATCCTTGGCAAACACTCTCGTGGCATAGTCCTCGTCCATCAAACAGCTCAAATCGATAGGAACGTTCGACCTCCTGAAAACTCGCGACACCCTGGTTAGTATCAACGCCTTTGCGAGGAAGAACCACATTGTCTGTGGGCGGGTTACAGAGAACAGGTCAACGTCATCCCTGGAGGAAGCGGCGTTGTACGAGGTCGAGCCGCTGACCGCAACTATCAGGGCCTCCCTGTTGCCCAGGACCTTCGAGAGCCACCGCACGACTTGGGTGTTGGCGACGGAATGCCTCAATCTCAGGTTGAAATCGTTTGACGGGAGGTCGTTGTCTAGCTTGGGGACAAGAAGGCCGTCTTTCAAGGCGTAGTCGCCCGGGAGCGGAGGCAAGACTTCGAATACATCTGCGATGTCCTTGGGGGTAGCACCCTCTGGCAAGAGTTGGACGAGGTCTGAAAGGGCAACCGAGGAGCCGTGCATCTGGGCGGCTTTGAGGACGACATTCACAAGCGTCGCAAGCCTCTCGTCTCCCTCGCCTCTAGTCAGCATTTCTTCTCCACACGGTGTGGCGGTCGGTCGAACGGTTGGCGTCGACGAGTCCCATCAGAATCGCTGCCGACTCGCTCACGAGGACCAGGGGGAGCGCCAGGATGAGCCGGGGTCTTTCTGACAGGATTCCAATGATCGTCCTCAGACTCATTAGCGGGTTGGTGAATAGCATCGATTCAATCGTCCTGGGGGGACGGCCAAGCTTTTTCCAGACCTGGACGTGCCCGAAAGTAATTCGCCGCCTCTGGCGGATAAGGTCCATCGGTCGGCTCGGGACAGAAATCTTAACCTGGGCAGACGTCGAGAATTTCACCTTGAGGCCCTGGGCGCGTGCCAGTCCCCCGATGTATGCGCCGTCGTTCACCAAATTGAGGGGGAGTCTTGACACCACGTTCCTCCGCATGACAATGAGCTCATCGCAGGCATGGTTGCTTATTCCTGCGTGATTCAGCCTGAGAGACATCAGGCTGTGGGCTGACCACATGAGAGCGAGCGCGTGCCCAAGCAGCCCATTCCCTTCATCGAAGACAGGTTTCGCAGAAACTGCTCCTACATTCGGGCTGCTGGCGACCTCGAGGAGCTTACGAATCGAGCCCTTGGCCGGAAACGCATCGCTATTCAGCATGACCAAATAATCTCCCAATGAATTCTCCATGATTCTGTTTATCGCTTCTGCCTTGCCGCGCCTTTCCGGCTCAGTGATGAGCGAGATTCTAGAGTCGGAGTCGGCGGCCCTCCTGACGGGAACTAGGTCTGATTCCGGACATCCGGACGCCACGATTGCTACTTTCTGAAGTGCGAAGTCTTGCCCATAGTTCTCATCGGTCAGGAACGAAACGAGCGATGGAAGCCGTTTCGCAGAGTCGGAAGCACAGATCCCAATTGTGAAACCCCCCACCGGGGTCTGTTTTTGGTTCCTCATCGGCCATCACAGAGTTATCCTCAGAAGCGCCAGCACTCCTACGAGCTCGAATGAGCCCATTACGGCCATGTATGGCACGGCCTCCTCTCCGAAGTAGGGGCCTAGAAACAAGTAAGCTGCGGCGGTCCCGGCGCTGTGAAGTAGGAGCAGAACCGAGAAGACGAAGAGCCCGAGAGGATACTTCGCCCGCGTTGACAGGGCGGTCTTTCCATAGACGTACGCTAGGAAGCCGAAGAGGGCGGCATTGACTGCGTAGAGCAGGATTGCAAACGTAAGCATTGGGATCACATGTGGTTCGTGCTCGTTTTTCTCTATAAGCCTATTTCAGAATTTCGTCATAATTGGATACGGCGCAACTATAAGTCGGGTCGCTCCGGGAAGGTGAGGGTATTGGTAGAGGACCAGGAACTCAGACGAACCCTTTGGTTCGTCCTGGGAGGTGCTAGGGGAGGGGAGAATCGAGCCCGGATGATCCACGAACTGAGCATCAGACCACTTAACCTCAACCAGCTCGCGGAGAAACTAGGGGTGGACTACAGGACCATCATGCACCACGCCAGGGTGCTGAAGTCGAACTCTTTGGTGGTAACACAGGGAGAAAAGTACGGGGCGATGTACTTCCTGAGCCCCCGGCTGCAGGCGAGCCTGGGAATGTTCAACGAGGTGGTGGCCGCCCTGCACTTCGAG
>JAPCJK010000078.1 GCA_027886975.1 Nitrososphaerota archaeon | reverse complement strand
ACGTCGGTGAGAAGGGCGGCCGCGTTGGCAAAGATTAGGGCTCCCCCCGTCCCTTGCACCAGCCTGAAGACGACGAGCGATATCCCGTTGTAGGAGACACTGCAGAGAGCCGAGCCTACAGTGAAGATGGCGAAACCCAGGTTGTAGAGCCTCGCCCTCCCCAGGATGTCGGAGAGCCGCCCGAATGTCAGGAGGAGCGCTGCGTTGACTAGTATGTACCCCATGATGATCCAGACAGCTTCGAAAGGGCTCGCGTGCAAATCCGCAGAAATTATGGGCAGGGCGATCAGCACTATGTTGGCGTCAAGTATTGCCATGAACGCGCCGATGGTCGTGTTCGTCAGTACGACGTACTTGTAGTCCAAGACTCGAAATTCTCAAAGGCGCCCGAAGGACGACCGGATAAGATTTCCTTACAGGCCCACGGCTAGAACCAGGGCCGCCACGATCAGTACCCCTCCGACGAAGTCCCTGGGAGATGGGGATTCTTTCCCGAGAGCCCGTGCGAAGACCTGTGTTAGAAGAGGTGAGACGCTTGTCAGGATCACGCTTAGCGCTACTCCTATCGTCGAAACGGAATAAACAAAGAGGACGGAGCCCAAGACCAGGTCGCTGACTATGATGAGGAGTATGAACCCATACTGTCTTACTGGGAGTCCAGACGGCCACATCCTCCTCTTCCTGGTCAGGAGTAGAGCCACCCCCAGCGCCGCCGCGGCCGAGGCGTTCCTTGAGAAAGTCACGGCAACGATGCTTCCCCCCGCACCGGTCGCAAGCTGAATAAGCTCCTGGCCGATGGTCCAGAAAACTCCGGCGGATAGCGCGAAGGCGATCCCCTTCGCCCTCGGCTTGCCTTCTCCGCCTTTGGATAGGATGTAGACGCCCACTATCACCATCACGGCGGCGGCGAAGTTGGCGTACGGTACTACCTGCCCCAAAGCTACTCCGACAAGTTGCACCATCAGGACGTAGGTGTACACCACGGGCGCGGCGACGGACGCCCCTGTTTCGCGGATTGAGAGCAGGAAGAAGCTGTCCCCGCAGGCCAGAGTGATGACCCCGCTTGGGACGGCGAATCCCAGACCAGCGTAGCTCCAGTAGTAGAGAGCCGGGAGGATGAGGACGGCCGACGCCGTCGACGTCCTGAGGAAGTTGAAACTTACGAAATCGAATTTGCCAAGGAAACCACGGTAGTAGATTGGGCTGAACGCCCAGATCAATGCGGCAATCAGAGCGTATGCTGGGTTGAGCACCGATTGCCCCAAAAAACTGGGGCTAATTAGAGCGACGGATGTCTAGTTTCTTGTTCAAGGCCGCCACGTCCAACATCAGGCTCGCAGGGACCGGTCTGCATCCGCAGGCCAGTTCGTGTTCGGAGTGCCATTGGACCCTCTCGGCCCGAGTCGGGTTCTTCGGCATCACATTGGCATCGTGCGACTCCTTGTTGGGCTTCGCGTTTCTCATCTCGAGTTCTCCAGTAGTCGGTGTTCAATCCGCATGCATCTGTCCATGACGTAATCGATCTTGGCGTCTGATAGGACTTCCTTGGCCTCTTCGCTTTCGAGGCCTTCCTGCGCCCAGAAAACTAGGGGCTTCGCGGTCCTCTTCTTCAATTCGACGACTTGTTTTGCGACCAGGGGAAGTTCTTCCGAGGGCCTGAAAACGTCTACGACTTCGATTCTCTTCGCCAGTTCGTCCGGAATTGCTGAAAGTGAAGGGTACGCCTTCAGCCCGTCGATGCTATCCGTCGTCGGGTTCACAGGAATGGTCGTGTATCCGTGTTGTCGTAGGTAGGCGGGGACGGTGTTCGCGTCCTTCTCCGGGTTCTTGGAAGCGCCGACGACGGCTATTACTTTGTACTTCTTCATGACTTCCGCTGGGTCGACCGTGAACTTTGGCATAGCCCAGATGAACGACCCCTGCCTAATATCGGTTCTTGACCGAAGACTTCACCGAGTGGATCGGGCAGACTTCTAAAGGCTAATAGCCCCACCTGACAACCTTAAGCCGTTGATTGGTTCTCTTCTGAGCAATGTCCCCGCAGGGACAGCGGACGTACTTTCGTACTCGATGCTCTTGGTGGTGGCCATTTTCCTGCTCTCAGGACCTGCAGTAACTTACTACTACTGGAAGAAGAACAAGAAGATGAAGATGGCCGTTCCTACCGGCTCTGCCTGACATCCCTCTGGGATTTGTTGTGCCTTTGGATCGGAATTATTATCACGGCTCCGACTGCAGCGATTGGCAGCACGACCGCCGCAACTTCGACAATCCCTTCGACAACGCTGACGAAAAGGTTTGAGACCGTCCCAAGGAAGCTTTCAAAGCCTGACTGCGTCTGAGGCGCCACCACTTTGATTGTGGCGAGCGCCTGGACCACCGTCCCGTTCAAGTCTGTCGCGCTTGCCAAGACCTTGTAGACGCCCGCCTGGTAATAGGTGTGAATCACTATCTGACCCTGGCTGGCGTAGCCGTCTCCGAAGTTGTAGAGAACTACGTAGGGCTGGGCACCTCCTTTCACGATCGCATTGAAGGTGATACTTAGGGGAGCAGTCCCGTTCTTGGGAGTGTCGCTGAGTGTCATCGACAGCGGTGTCTGTTGGGCAGTCTCAGTGATGGTCACGTTTATGGTCGCGTAATCAATCAAGGTCTTGGTCTGCAGAATCTGGCTCTCGATGTCGTTGACTTGCCTGTTGACGCCCTGAAGCTGGGTCTCGATCGCAAGGGTCGAGTCGATTGTGGTGGCCTGGTTGAGGAATTTCAGCAGGGCTGTCTGCTCAGTCCGAAGGGAGGCCAGGGTCGCGTTGAGGTCGGTGTACTGCACCTTGACATCGTTGGAGTTCGAAGTGAGCTTGATCACGGTGCCCATGGCCTCGACCTTGCCCAGGACCTGCTGGTACTGTCCAGCAGGAACTCTGACGACCACATAGGCCGAATTGGAGTAGGTCGACTCGTAGGCCACATATCCTCCCGCCGCATACGCCAGAGCTACTACTCCTGACGCTGTCTGATCTGGGGCGGGAGATTTTAGGTCCAAATCAGTGGAAAACTCGATTAGCCCACCAGCCCCGGTCGGGCTCCCTTGGGTTACATTCGTCCCCGCAGAGTTCGAAGGGGCCCTTCCGCCCCCGCCCTGGGAAGGACCGACAGCTGTTGTGGTTGAAAGTGCTGGCGTCTGACTAACCACTTGTGTGTACCCAGGTTGCACGTTGGACGTGCTACCTGCATTCGAAAGCGAACCCAAGGATGGGTTGAATCCTATTGCCGCATTCGACTGGTTTGCTTGTAGGGCAGACGGACTGCTGGTAAACGAACCATACAACCCGAAATGTAAGCTTGAAACAAGAGCGAGCACGATACCTCCTACTACGATGAGGGCAACGAGCCCGAGCAGTGCCGTCCTTGCCGTCAGGCCCCCGAGCCCGTTCACGCCCAGGGTATGAGCGGTAGGCGATTTAGTCCCAGCACGAAGAACGAGGTGTTCGCGTCACGCGAACATAGCCCTTATCTCGCCTTCCCAACTAATGTTGACCGTTGTCGGAAGCCTCCCGAGAGAAGGTCGACTTCGCGCTGAGGGGGAAGACGCTCACCGTCTACCTCTACCTCCTGAAGCACGGGAAGGCCATCGGCGTCAGGGAAATCCAGAAAGAACTCGGCTTCTCCAGCCCATCGGTCGCGTTTCACCATCTCGACAAACTCGTCGAGCTGGGGGTGGTCGAGAAGGATCAGTACGACAGGTATGTGCTTGCCAGAAAAGTGGACTCGGGGATACTTCATTCATTCGTGAGCATCGCTGGTTTGAACCTGCCTAGGTTGGGTTTCTACGCAGCCTTCTTCACAACCATCGCCGTTGCGTACATCTTCGTGAATAGGAGCTCCGTCGACCTTTACGCGATCATAGGGACGGTGGGAGGAGCCGCGATCTTCTGGTATGAAGCCTTGCGGGTGTGGCGGAGGAAGCCGTTCTGAGAACTAGAACTATCTACCCTCCCGAGAGACGTGTGTAGACATGGAAGGGAAACGCTTCGGAGCCGGGCTGGCCGCTGGACTCCTCCTAGGCCTCGTAATAGTCACCGCCTCGTCGGGCTTCTCATTCGGGCTTTATGGTTCGTTTACCAGCAGTCCAGCGGGGCTAGCTTCGGACACTACAGTCGCGAAGTCCACCTTGTCCACGACCACCCAGCCGATTTCGCCTGCGTCGCAAAACACCTCAAACTCGACAGCCAATTTGAGCGGTCGTTTGACCACAAATACTACTACGGGCTCCCCGCCATTAGGAGCGACTTTTGCGTCGTCAACCACGCCCGTATTCTCATCGCATGTGGCGAACATTGCACAACAACCGATTCTCACCAATGCCGTCATCTTCCTCCCTATCTTGGTCGCGTTCCTACTTGGAGCAGTCCTTTACCGCGCTTCCACTAAGCGAAGGGCGGACGTCACCGCGGAAACAAAGTAGGCCATAGGAAAACGAATTTCCGGATCCCGAACTAGTGACTACTTTGAGACTAGGAATTCTCTGCTGTTGGGTTCCTTGCCTTCCCAGCGCTGCGACCAAGTGGCAAGTTCACAGAGGATGTTGTAGACTTCATGTCCTTTGACGGTCAAGGAGTACTCTATCCTGGGGTGCACTTCGGCGTATACCTTTCTCTGAACGACACCGAACTTCTCGAGTTGCGTGAGCCTTTCCGCCAGTGAGGTCGCGCTAATCCCCTTGATGTGCCTCTTGAGTTCGTTGAACCTCGTCGGCTCGATCTGTCCGAGCATGTGGATCGTTGGAAGGGTCCAAGTCCTCGTTATTTCGTTCCAGGCGTTGTGAACCACGGAGCACGAATCGAGTGCTTTCTGGTCAAGCTGTTCTGACTTGGTGACGTTTGCCATAGCTGGTTGGTCAGGAAAAACTACCAGCTTTAAAAATGTGACTGAACAGCAAGAATCGGATGATTCGGAAAGAACACTACAAGGGCAGCGCGAGAACGAAATTTTCGGAGCTTGAGGCGGAGTACCTCGCAGAGAACCTCATAGGAAGGTTCGCAACGTCTTCTGGGTCGGGACAGCCACACGTCGTGCCGGTCACGTACCGGTTCGACGGCGAGGCGATAACCTTCGGTGGCTGGAACCTTGGGAAGAGCCTCAAGTTCAGGAACCTGATGGCCAATGACAAAGTAGCATTCGTCGTTGACGATCTGGTCTCGAACAGACCTTGGCACGTCCGGGGCGTAGAGATTCGCGGTAGGGCCGAACCCGTCAAGACGCCTGACGGTGTGACCATCGTTAGGATAATCCCACTCAATATTAGGAGCTGGGGCCTGGGGGATTGAGCATGGCTATCTCAGGCTTTGAAAACCAGGTCACCCAGGCCGTTGAAAAACTCAGCGAGAGCATCGTCAGCGTCAACAGCATGCGCCTCGAGCGGCGCTACTTTGGGATCGTGCCGTTGGAGGGCCAGGGCTCGGGGATTGTCCTCGACAAGAAGGGCCTGATAATTACGAACAACCACGTCATCGACGGGGCCAACCAGGTCAGCGTCAGCCTCAAGGACGGAAGGACCTTCACCGGCGAAGTTGTGGGCTCGGACGAAGCGACTGACGTAGCCGTGATTAGACTGAATGCGAACGATCTCCCCGCTGCAGAGCTCGGCGATTCCGAAGCCCTCAAGGTAGGCCAGTTTGTCCTGGCCATAGGAAACGCACTCGGGCTCCCTGGTGCACCGACCGTATCGATGGGGGTTCTAAGTGCGAAGGGGAGGCCGCTTCCAGGCTCTGACTTCGTATTCGAGGGTCTTCTCCAGACGGACGCGGCAGTAAACCCCGGGAATAGCGGAGGTCCGTTGGCCGACCTCGAAGGGCGGATAATTGGAATCACAACCATGATGATACCCTACGCCCAGGGCATGGGATTCGCTATTCCCATCAACACGGTCAAGCGGATATCACAGGAGATACTCGAGAAAGGTAGGGTCACAAGGCGGTGGATAGGGATCTCAGGGATTGACGTTACACCACAGCTGGCACGAAGGTATAACCTACATTCCGAGTCGGGCTTTCTGGTGGCCGAAGTTGAACCCCGAAGCCCGGCAGACTTTGCTGGTCTGCGGAACGGGGATGTCGTAGTCGGAGCGGACGGGAACGTAATCAAACACACGAAGGACCTCCTTCTGGCCATTTCGAAGGTCGCGGCCGGCGGCAACCTCCGCATTGACATCAACAGATTGGGGAGGAATGCGACCATTGAAGTACGCCCCTCAGAGGCGCGTCCGATTCCACGTGCAGACGGCAGATAGGAAAATCGCTCAAACGAATTAACTTCGAACGGCAGGCAGGCCTCGAAGGCTCTGAATCTTCAAGTAAGGAACCATCAGAGGCGCAGTTGTGAAAGTCAAGACACAGGCCGCAATCCTATGTGGCGGAAGGGGAGAGAGACTCAAACCCCTGACCGACTACTTCCAAAAGGCCATGATCCCCATCGGGCCCAAAAAGCTACCATTACTGGCGTACATTGTCGCCCTGTTGAAACACCACAGAATCACGAAGATCGCACTCCTGACCGGGTACCGCTCCGAGGACATCAAACACTATTTCGGCGACGGTTCTCATCACGGCGTGGAACTCACATACTCCGAAGACCCGAAGGACCTGAAAGGGAGTCTTAACGCGGTCGCCAACGCACTTAGAAACGGAGCCATATCAGACTGCGACGAGCTTCTGGTCTATTACGGAGATGTCCTAGCCGACCTCGAAGTCACCGACCTCCTTGCTCTCCACAGGAAAGAGTCCGCGGACGCCACCCTGGTCCTCGACAGACGCTACTCGCTCCCCGTAGGCGTGGCAGATGTAAAGCGCGGTAGGGTCACTTCGTTCCGAGAGAAGCCAAGCTTGGACCTGAGCGTATCTACCGGGATGATGGTCGTAGGACCGAAGGCGATGGCCCTCATGCGGCGAACGGCTAGTGCCAAGAAGACCGACCTGATGGCCCACTTCGTCCCAGCGCTGCTGGCCGACAAAGGGAGAATTGCCGCCTTTTACACTGAGAAGGAGTGGTTCGACGTGGGGACGATTAGCAGCTTCGAGAAGCTTGACCGCGAAATCGGCAAGCATCCACTTGGATACTTGGTCTGAGAAAGGACAAGGTCTTTTCAGGAAATCCTGTCCTGAATCCCTTTCTCCTTCGACCTAGCTCCTCTGATTTCATTCCTCATCCTCGACGAGAATCTAAGGTCGCTTATCCCCACATAGAGCCAGACGAGCACCAAAGCGAGTACAACGAGCTCAGCCGCGATGTTTGAGGGTGCAGCAAGATTCACAGTGACAGTTGTCGTCCCAGTTAGAGGAAGTACGAGCTGAAAGAGGTAGGAGACAGACAGGACTGCGGCGACCCCAACTGTGAGGATTGAAAGGATACGGATTCTCCCCGCGCTCTGTTCGATGTGTCTGACCATTTCTTGGTGCGCGTCTATGATCCCAGGTCCCCTTTCCTTCTCATCGTCCATGGAGTATCACAAACTTCAAACCGCATAAAAGGCCTGCTGACTTCAGGTCAGGCAAGCGGAAGCCTCCGCCAGATTTCCAGCCAGTCCTTGTAGAGCTTGTACCCCGCGTCGGTGATGGAGAATCGCTGCTCCCCGTCCACCGTGACCGACTCCACGAGGCCCTTGGCCAGCAATGGGCCCGTGAAATTCTGAAGCCTCGCGTATTGTATATTGCAGGCCTGCGCCAACCTTGTTGGGCCCTTTGGCGATGCGAACAAAGAAGCTAGTATCTCCATTTGGATGAGAATCGGCTCCCGCTTTCTCAACCGAACAAGTTGCTTGCGCTTCGATATAAAATCGAGCTGAAGACTTCGGAGAGGCACAACTCGAGGCTTTCGCCTTACGTTGAGGCTAAGGGTCCTTTCAGTCTTCGCGCCATCTGAAGAACCGGACCGCCAGCGCGAAGGTCACTGCGGAGATCACCAGCAGCAGGGCCACGTCGAAAATAGCAGGACCGAAGTTCCCGTAGATCATCACGTTGGTCAACCCGTCGATCATGTAGAAAAGAGGCAGTACATGCGCAATCCCCTGAAGATACATGGGCATCGCCGCGACCGGAAAGAAAGTCCCCGAAAGGAACATCATCGGAAACGTGACGAGGTTCCCAACCACGGCCGCGGATTCTGGGCTGTTTGAAATGGTCCCGACGAGCATTCCCAGAGATACAAAGAAAAACGGTCCAACAATCAGGAACATCGCTATTCCCCAGTTGAACGTTATGTGGGCCCCGAAAGCGTAGATGCCGACGATGGACATCAAGATGAACGAGACCGTTGTCGTGCCTATGTACCAGATTATCTTTGACATGAGCCACTCCGTCTTGGTCAGAGGCGTCAGCGAGAGCAACTTGAAGATCTTGTCCCTCCTGTAGGTGGAACTTATGTTGACCAGAGCAAACATGGGACTCGTAAGGGCCGAGAAACCCACCAGGCCGGGCACAAGAAAATCGATGTATTTGTAGCTCGACGAAACCGCCGTATGCGCGCTAACACCCACGGAGTGCGTTCCGCTTGCACCGTTCAGGTTGAAAGAGTTGACAACCTCTCTAGTGATCCCAGACACGATCGCACTGCTGGTCGAGGTCGGGTTTCCGTATACGGTGACGTTCACTTTCTGGTTTGCAATGTAAGCGGAGCTGAAACCCTGCGGGATCACAATCCCATCGGTAGATGAATGGGACGATAGGTACTGCGTGAAGTTCTGGCCGACGGGGACCGGGACGAGTTTGAGAGCCGTAGTGCTATTCAGGGCTCCCATGAACGCGGAGCTTATCGGCCCGCTGTCGAGGTTTTGGACGTACACAGTGGTCGGGCCTGAGCTCCCGCCGGAGAAGATTGCGCCGAAGAGAAGTATCAGTATGATGGGGAATACAAGAGTGAAGAAGAAACCTTCCCTGCTTCGAAGGTTACCTCTGGCATAGACACCGAGTTCCGCCAGCATTCTCTT
>JAPCJK010000077.1 GCA_027886975.1 Nitrososphaerota archaeon | reverse complement strand
GAGGCAACTGGGGATACAAGTGTCCTAACTGGATGATCCTCCCGCTAGATTACAAAGGCAACATCAAAACGCCTTGCTGCATGGGAAGTGCGAACGAGAGCGCGTTGCAGCCACAGTGCAACAAGTGCGGAATCGCGCCTTACTCGGGACTTCTTGCAGAGTTGTTTCCGTTGGAGAAAGCCATCGGGAACTGATGGAAGACCGCGGCAAGTCACCAGCCAGCATTCTCCACAATCACATCATTGCACACTACTCCAATCAACCTGGCAACGCTGGTTCCCGCGTCTCTATCCCGGCGGTCGCAAACTTTGAGAACCATATCAAGCGCTGAAATCTTGCTGACTCTGCCAGAGCCTCCAAAGCGTATTCCTTCCTCAGGATGGAGGCTATCAGAATGAGCGTCTAATTCGGGAAACACCAATCAGGTGGGGGCCTCGACAAGGGAGTTGTTGAGGGAACAAAGGGCTCAATCTCCTTTTGCTACATGCGGTACCCACGGAACGGGGTTCCGCCGCCTGCGTTGCCTTGAACAGGCGGGGTTCTTCATCTGGGTCATGCTGGCTAGCTGGGTGTACGCCGCTACTTGGGCCATCGGCACTCTTCGGGGCATTCCACCCTCAAACAGAGGGTAGGGCATTTAATGATATGGTGAAATGCCCCGGGCGAGATTCGAACTCGCGTCGCTACCTCGAGAGGGTAACATGCTTGACCGGGCTACACCACCGGGGCCCAGAGTGGCCTCATGGCGTGGGATTATAGCGGTTTCCGCTCTCACAACGCTTTCGTCGACGGAACTAAGGGAGGGACGCGGAGGAGGTGTCGATTGGCTCTTGATCGTCGGGCTTGGACCCTACTGACTCTGCTTTAGAACCGACTTTGCTGCGAGTTTGATATCAGAGGGCTTCACTGTCTTCCTCCCCGCGTGGGCTGCCAGCTCCACCGCTGCCTTCGAAATCTGCATACCTACGAACTCAAGCTCGCTTCTGAGCTCGATGGCAGCGTCGTCGCCGACTCTTTCCGCTCCCGCCTTCTTAATCACCCTGTAGACTGCCGCAAGGCCGAACTCGGAACTGGACATTCGAGTTTAGAATATACGCGGTATGTTTAAAAACCTTTGGCCATTTTGGCGTGTTTTGCAGTCCTCTTTTGGCTCCAAAGAGCCCAACTTCACCCCTATTTTGAATACAGGTGTGAAAACCGAATCCAGTCCTCCCTACGTCCATCTTTGCGGCCCAGGGCGATAGAGTGGGCTGAAATACTACCCTGACAATGGCGAAGCGTGCGTTTCGTCGATTCGCATCTGCATTTGGACCCTGAGGGAGGAGAAGATGAAGTGCGCAGAGCGCATGGTCTCGACATGGTACTTTTTTGCTGCGGCGTAGACAAAGAGACTTCTGAAGAAACGGTCCGGGCTGCAGCTCATCACCCTGACTGCGTCAGGGCGTTCGTTGGCACCCACCCGTCGGGAGCAGCTAGAGAACGGGACCTACGGTGGCTCGAGGGAAGTCTGATGGCCGCCTCCGGGGTGGGGGAAATCGGCCTCGACCCAAAATACTCCGGAATCGGGCCAGAAAGCCCTCAGAGGGATGCTTTCACTAGGCAACTGGAGGCCGCCCAAAGATCTGGCAAACCGGTCCAGGTCCATTCTAGGGGGGCGGAGCAGGAATGTCTCGAGACCCTTGAAAACATTGGGCCGAAATCGGTCCTCATGCATTGGTTTCAGGAAGAGACCCTTCTGAGCAGGCTGGTGGACAGAGGCTACTTCATCTCGTTCGGGCCGGCTCTGATTAACTCGAAGAAACTGCAAAGAATGGCGACCCGGAGCGATCCCAAGTCCGTGCTGACCGAATCCGACTCACCGGTAAGTTTTGGCCCCCTAGGGGGAGCCCACGGGCCTTCACTCATACCATCGGTGGTCTTCACGCTTGCAGAGTTGTGGGGGTCTACGTTCGAGGAAACAAGGAGACTGACCACTGAGAATGCGTTGAGGTATCTCGGTAACGCCGAGAAAGGTTAATCATGTCACCGCGGCGGGCCTGAATAAAGTTGGACCGGACTAGAAGGTTTTCAGAGCTGATCATGGAACGGCACCCTGAAGCCTTCGGGTCGGACTTCGAAACGAACAAGAAAGCGCTCGAAGAGCTTGCCATAATACCTTCGAAACAGGTAAGGAACCGCATGGCAGGGTACATCGCGAAAATGCTCAAGGAAGACTCGGTCGGGAATGAAGAGCCCTCAGGTGACGACGCAAAGGAGTAGGACTTGGCCCTGGATGTCGCAGGGTTTAGTCTAGGTATTCGGTCCACGGAATCTCTCCTACCCCACGAACAAACGATTCAATCCCATGTCGAGAGCCTCGCGACTGAAATGCAGCGGGATGGCGTCCAAAAAGACCCCATAATCGTCGACCGGGGCAGCGGGACTGTGCTCGATGGCATGCACAGACTCGCCGCCTTCTCCAGCCTTGGAATCTCCAGGGCCGCGTGTTGCTCTGTCGACTACGGCTCGGGGGCTGTGACCCTGAGCAGGTGGGCGAGGGTATACTCTTTGCCTAGGGGTGAATCTTACGCATCTGCGCTTGAAGCGGGATCAATCACACGCAGAGTCTCTTTAGCCGACGCATTCGACGCACTCGGGCGACAAGAAGTCGGCCTCGCCGTCCTAACCTCTGACGCGGCGTATCTACCAACACGAACGACGGACTTGATGGCGACGTTCGAGCTCGTCCTCGGGTTGGACTCGATTTCAGAGAAGCAAGGCTGGAGGAGGGACTTCGTCCCCGAGGATGACCTAGACATTTCGTTGCAAGGGAGCAGAAACATTGTAGTCCTGGTCCGGAAGCTCAGCAAGGAAGACGTCGTCTCAGCCGCGAAGAGCAGGAGGCTCTTCCCATGCAAGACCTCCATGCATCGGATCGACCCGAGGCCAGTCGCAGTTAATTTTCCCCTCGCGGAGCTCAACGTCGCGACCACAGAAGTACTAAGGGAACGCTTGAGAGGCAAACGAGAACGACTGTTGCCGGCTGATTCATTGTACGATGGAAGAAGGTATAAGGAACGGCTGCTGCTCCTGAACCCGGCTTGATCAGTGTGCGTTGTCTTGGCCACATCCAGACGAGTGTCGGCTCAGGAGAAGTGTCTCTCGAAGGACCGGAGCTCGAAGCCTCGGAGATCGTAGAGCGGCTGAGGACAATGTCAGGCAAGGAGGACCCAGGGTTTACAAAGTTCAACACCCTCGTGATGGTTGAATCAGGCGAGGCCTTCGTAACTGCTTCAATGCGTAGGGTGGTCAAGGATGGAGAGAAGGTCGTCCTGATCCCTTTTTCGCACGGAGGTTGACATCATGAAGGTCTTTGCAAAGGCCTACGTTTGCGGGGGCGATTTGAGCCCGGAGGAGGCCAAATTGGAACTTGCGTCATTGAACCCGGGTTCAATCGTGCAAACGGGAAGCACGAAATCCGCGGAGAATGAATTCTTCGTGGAGATGCTGGCGGCCCAGACCTTGCGCGCAGGAACAGTCGGAAGCCTCCTCGCTAGGAAACCGGAGATGGACTTCCTCCTTAGACTCGCAGGGACAACGCAAATCTCAAAGGCGATCGAACAACACGGCTCTAGGAAGGGGGCGCCCTTCTTGCTGGTTGTCGCTGGCCCGAGAGAAATCAAAAGCTCCAGGTCGGTCAAAGCGAAAGAACTCCCCCGCAGAAAGCTGTCGAAGAAGGAGCTGGACAGAATCGAGGATGCTGCCTTGCTCAGCGCCCTAAGGCCCTAGGTCGCCCTTTTCAGCTTCGTGATGCTTACGATTTCGCGCGGAGATATGACTGAAACGCCAGAGTATTCGCCGAAGACCTCCAAGAGAACGATTTTGTCAGGGGAATCCAAGTTCACCTTCCTGTCGACGGCGTCTGCGATGGCATCGATGAGTTCCTGGTCCGAGTAGGGGGAATCTCTTGCCTCGATGGTGATCCTGAAAGTCTCCGCGGGGGCGATAACCGAGGAGAGTTCCTTTACCGCCTTAACGATGGCGTTAATTTTCGTGTCGACGACTTTGTCAACCGGGATGATCCGCATGATGAATCTCACCTTGAAGGGCTCGGACTTGACGAAGTCTGTGATGAAAGTAAGGAGGGGTTTCGGGTTCTCCACATTCACTTCGATTATTCCGTCATAGGCGGACCTTTCTATGGTTAGTTTTCGAATCCCTGACAGAAGGGCAATTTCCTTGAATTCGGCCGACGCCCTGGCTTCTAGTCCCTTCGCCGAGGTGACTATGAGGTTCGTCGGCGCTTCATCTCCTCTCTGACCCCGATGGGACCGCCTCTTAAGATTGTGACCTCGTCTCCGACGACAAGTGCGACCGTGGACTCCTTTCCGACAAGCGAGCCTCCATCGAGAATCAAGTCCACTGAATCACTGAGCTGAATTCCTGCTTCCTGCGCAGTCCGCGCAGATAATTGGCCCGAGAGGTTCGCACTTGTACCAGTCAACCAGCCGCCGCAGGCCGAAATTAAGTCGAGACAGCCCTGGTGCGCAGGTACTCTTACACCGAGATTTCCAGTGCCCTGCGTGAGAATCGAGGGTAACCGTTTCTTGAGTGGTGCTACTATAGTGAAGGCTCCTGGCCAATGGTCGCGAGCTAACCCAACCCCCCTCGCACTTAACTCAACTAGCTCTGTTGCCTTTTGCAGAGAAGAGCAGAGGACAGGGACCGGCTTCCCTGACCTGCCCTTGGCCGCGAAAAGTCGCCGGATAGCTTTCTCGTTGAAAGGGTCGGCGCCAAGGCCGTAAACGGTGTCGGTCGGGTACACGACCAACCCGCCTTTCCCTACTATTCCAGCGGCTTTCGAAATCGACTCTTCGCCTATCTTCATTATCGGTGCCGACAAACGTTTCGGGTCCGCTTGACCGTGACGTTTAAAAGGTCAATCGAAATCGCGGGGGCCGGCTATGTCCGAAGAGGACCAAGAACTCGACGAAGACTTGGACGAAGACCTCGACGAAGATGGATGGGAGGAGGACTCGGACGACGACGGGTTCTAAAGGAACTCTGACCAAACCCGGGACCAAACCAGAAGCCGGGCCATCCTTTTAGGCACCGGCGGGGGCGTCAGCGCGGTGTCCGGTTGAGGACGCTTATTGTAAACTTCAAGAATTACCCAGAAGTACTGGGAGAAGGGTCGGTCAAGTTGGCCGAAGCCGTCCAACGTGTGGCTGAAGAATTCCACGTGCAGGCTATGGTGGCTCCACCCATTCCGATGCTGAGCCTGGTAGCATGGAGGGTGAAGATCCCAGTCTACAGCCAGACCGTAAGTGCAGAGTCAGGGGGGAAGTCTACGGGAGCGATACTCATCGAATCAGTGAGGGCCGCCGGGGCATCAGGAACCATTCTCAACCACAGCGAATCGACCAGGCCCATCGCAGAGCTCAGGAAGCTTGTCCCGAAGCTAGACGCGGCCGGGATGGATACCTGCCTCTGTGCCAGGACTACGAAGGAGGCGGTAAGGCTGACCTCCCTAGGGACGAAGTACCTCGCCATTGAGCCGCCGCAGCTCATCGGTTCAGGGATAGCGGTGTCCAAGGCAAGACCTAGCCTGATCAGAGACACCGTGTCGGATGTGAGGAGGGCTGGATACAAGGGGAAGGTTCTATGCGGCGCAGGAATCGTGAGCGGCGAGGATGTCGAGAAATCGCTCGAGTTAGGCGCTGAAGGAGTGCTTGTAGCGAGTGGCGTTGTGAAGGCCGGAGATTGGGAATCGAAACTCAGGGAACTCGCCCATCCTCTTCGCTGAGAACCAGAGTAGTTTGCTAAATACAATATAAAAAGGGGCCGCGATTGGCGCATTAGAGTATGCTAAGTCAGACAAACCAGCCCAAACCAAACGCCTTTGATAACGCCCTCGAGCAGCTGAGAATCGCTGCCGAGTACCTCAAGCTTGAGGATGGAATCCACCAGATGCTTTCTCACCCCAAGCGAGAAGTTACTGTTTCCATCCCGACTAGGATGGACAGCGGCGAGACACACGTGTTCACGGGCTATAGGGTGCAGTACAGCGACGCCCGGGGTCCCTCCAAGGGAGGGATACGATATCATCCGAACGTATCTCTGGACGAGGTGAAGGCCTTGGCATGTTGGATGACCTGGAAGTGCAGCATTGCTGACATTCCATTTGGAGGCGCGAAGGGGGGCGTGATCTGCAACCCGAAGGCCATGTCCCAGCACGAGTTGGAAAGGATGACACGGAGGTACACTGCAGCAATTGCTGACTTCATCGGCCCCTACAGGGATATCCCCGCCCCTGATGTGTACACCAACGCCCAGGTGATGGCTTGGATAGTTGACACCTACAGCGCGCTCAAAGGATACATGGTCCCTGAGGTAGTGACGGGGAAGCCAATCTCTATCGGAGGTTCCCTCGGAAGGGACAAGGCAACTGGGAGAGGTGCTGTGTTTACAACCGCGGAGGCCGCTAAGGTGAAGAACTTGGACCTCAAGAAGGCAACTTTCGCAGTCGAGGGATTCGGGAACGCAGGCGCCAACTATGCAGAGATCCTGCAGGACTACGGCTCAAAGCTAGTCGCTGCGAGCGATTCCAAGGGTGGAGTGATGAGCAAGAACGGCATTGACGCCGCCAAACTCATCGCCTTCAAGGGGAAGACGGGTTCGGTCGTGGGGATGGCTGGGACCCAGCCAATCGATGACGACGGTCTGCTACAGCTCGACGTCGACATCCTCTGCCCGGCAGCCCTCGAGAACGCCATAACCCCGGAAATCGCCAGAGGAGTCAGGGCAAAGATGATAGTTGAGTGCGCCAACGGCCCGACCACTCCGGCCGCGGACAAGATACTCGATTCCAACAAGGTGTTCTTGGTCCCGGATATTCTCGCCAACTCTGGTGGGGTCATCGTAAGCTACCTGGAGTGGGTCCAGAACCTCGACAGGATAAGCTGGCCGGAGTTGGAGGTCAACACGAAACTCGAGGACAAAATCACCGGAGCCTTCAAAGAAGTGTACAGGACCTCGCAGAAGCATTCGACATCGATGAGGACGGCAGCCCTAATGGTCGGTGTCGGAAGGGTCGCTGATGCGATCAGGACTCTAGGGATATTCCCCTAGAGGCCCGTTCCTACTTTTCTGACGATATCATTCGTTCGAGCTCGTGAACCAAGGGTGCGCTGCCTATGTAGGCTGGAGAGGGCTCTGAAAGTGTTGAAGGGGTGATGTCGAGGATGTCACGGCTTCCATCGCTGGCGTACCCCCCGGCCTCTTCGTTGATGTAGGCCATCGGGGCCGTCTCATAGAGTACTCTGAGCTTCCCCTGGGGCTTCTTCAGGAGCTGAGGGTAAGCGAAGATCCCTCCCCTACAAAGGACCTGGTTGTAATCTCCGACGAACGTCCCACAATATCTGATCCTCATCCCCCTTTCCTCGAGCGAGTCGACGAACTTCCGGACTGGTGTGATCCAATCTTTCCTGAAGCCTCCGAAGCCGTAGACTTCTGGCTTGTCGGGGAGTTTCAGGTTCACGCTGAGCAGCTCGAATGACATCTTTGCTCCATCCCTGGTGGCGACGAACCGGTGGACACCTTTCCCGAAGGAGAAAGTCAACGTTATCATGCTGCCGTAGGTCACGTACAGCGCACCCGCAAGGCTCCTGCCAGAAGCGGGGAGGCGTTTGGAGTAGAAACCAAAAATGCTTCCCAGTGGGTTGTTGGACTCGACGTTCGAGCTCCCGTCGAGAGGGTCCATGGCAACGCTGAACGCCCCCTTTCCTTCGACGGGCTCAGCCATCTCCTCGGAAGCGACCTCGCGCACGCAGCCCGTGGCAGCTAGGGCCTCCACGAAAAGGTCGTTCGAAAATACGTCGATGGCCTTCTGCTTCTCCCCCGAAGGATTGACTTCGGAGAGGAGGCCGGATTTGAACGGGATATTGTCCCAGACAGAAACGCTGGCCTCGGCTATTGCGGAAGTAAGCGACGCAAGATCCTCCGGCGCGTTGAGCCTCAGGAACTCTTCCAGCTTCACTTGGAACAGGGTCGGGCCATCGGTCCCCGGATTTAGACGTATGGCGGCGGTGTTCGATGAGACATGAAATCTGCGGAAGACTGTTAAATAGCGAACGGCCGGGTCGGCCCATGAAGCAGGACCGCATGGCCCCGTTCCTGAAAAACGGGAAGAGCATGCTCCTAGCGTATGACCAGGGGTTAGAACACGGGCCCTCGGCAGACTTCAACGACAGAAACGTAGACCCGGCCATGATCATGGAGACAGCGGCAAAGGGAGGGTTCAACGGGGTCGTCTTCCAGAAAGGAACGGCGGAGAGATTCTACGATGGGAAGGTCCCATTGATAGTGAAACTGAACGGCAAGACGAGTCTCCCGAAGGGGGAGCCGATTTCCAGGCAGGTGTGCAGCGTCGAGAGCGCCATCTCCCTGGGGGCGAAGGGGGTTGGGTACACGATATACCTCGGGAGCGGATACGAGGCTGAGATGCTTTCGGAATTTGGGAAAATCCAGGAAGAGGCACACGAGAAGGGGCTTCCTGCCATCGCCTGGATTTATCCCAGAGGGGCTGCGGTCCAGAACGATACTTCCAGCGAGATTGTTGCCTACGCTGCGCGGGCCGGGCTGGAGCTCGGGGCCGACGCGGTGAAGATCAAGTACACCGGCGACTCAAAGACATTCTCCTGGGCGGTAAAGGCTGCTGCGGGGGTCAGGGTGTTCATGAGTGGCGGACCAAAGGCGCCGACGGACGAGGACTTCCTTCGGCAGGTGAAGGGAGTAATGGATGCAGGGGCGACAGGACTGGCCGTGGGCCGAAACGTCTGGCAGAACGAGGAGCCTTTGGTTATGGCGGAGAAGCTAAAGAAGATAATCTTCACAGACTCCGGGCCGGCAAACAAGTGACCAGGCACCGGTCTCATCCAAACTTCATCAGGACCGATCTGAGCTTCCACGAACGCATATCAGTTGAAAGGGCGCATTTGGTGTTAAGTAGCCCGGCTAGGGGCTGAACCTGTTTAGGGGGTTTTGGACCAGCCTTACGTAAGAGCGGACCCGGCGGGTAGGGTCGGCAGAGGGTTCGAACCCGGAAGGATTAGCGTCTGCATGGGTTCCTTCTTTCGATGAGGGCCTCAGCCTAGGTAAAGAGTCGCCGTGGCCGGGCCTTGGCGTTCCATGTAGGCGCCCCAACTCTAGCCTGTCCTTTGGGCCTGATT
>JAPCJK010000076.1 GCA_027886975.1 Nitrososphaerota archaeon | reverse complement strand
TCCGATCCATTTGGGCGCAGTACAGCGCCACGACTGCGACTTCCCTCGAAGAGACACCAACCATGCCGTCCCATACGACCCCTGTCATTCCTCGGCCTTCGCGTCAAAAGTGATCTCTGACGAGGCTCCAAGGAGAAACCTCATGTTCTTTGCTGCTGTGGTTCGGTCGACGCCCCCTGCTCTGACGAGGGCGGCCATGTGGGCCATGTTCACTCCGATGATATGGCGCGCAATTCGTCCGTCCGACGCCATCGAGGAGGTGAACGCGAGGGCCTCGTCACTGGGCTTTCTTAGCCTTGGTCCTCGGATGTCCATTCTCCTTTTTTTCCTCAACTTGCGAATTCAGACCGGCGGCGACCCGTGATTGGAGTCCCCAAAGCTCGATGAAACCGACAGCGCTCTTTTGGTCGAAGGTTGAGCTGCGGCTGTAGGTCGCGAGGTCGACGTTGTAGATCGAGTAGTCGGACGACCTGCCGACGACCCAGGCCGACCCCTTGAAGAGCTTCATTCGGACGGAGCCTGTGACCCTGTGCTGGGTCGCGGAGATGAACCGGTCCAGGGCGAGGCGGAGCGGTTCGAGCCAAAGGCCGGAGTACACAAGCCAGGCCCATTCCCTCTCGACGTGGGCCTTGAAATCGAGCTCGTGCCGAGTGAGGACGAGCTTCTCAATGTCCTTGTGGGCTTCGATAATCACCGAGGCCGCGGGGCATTCGTAGACCTCGCGCGACTTGATCCCGACCAGCCTGTCCTCTATGTGGTCGATCCTTCCGACACCGTGGGAACCCGCGAAGTCGTTTACGTAGGTGACTAGCTTGAGCGGCTCCATCGAGCGCCCGTTAACCTTCGCAGGGACCCCTTCCTGGAAACCGAGTTCGAGGTATCCCGGCTCGTCCGGAGCATCCTCGGGGGATGAGGTCCATTCGAAGGCGTCTGATGGCGGCTCTGTGTCAGGGTTCTCCAATGGCCCGCTTTCGATTGACCTTCCCCAGATGTTCTGATCTACACTGTAGATTGATTTCGATGGCTTGACAGGGATACCCATTTTCTGGGCGTAGATTATCTCCTCGTCCCTGCTCATGTTCCACTCCCGGACGGGGGCTATTACCTGCAGTGAAGGGTTCATCGCCCTGACTGTGACATCGATTCTGACCTGGTCGTTGCCTTTGCCCGTGCAGCCGTGGGCGACGGCGGTGGCGCCCTCCATTTCTGCAACCTCTACAAGCTTCTTGGCAATCAGTGGCCTTCCCAGAGCGGTACTCAGGGGATATTTCCCCTCGTAGAGGGCGTTCGCCTTCACTGCCGGGAGGACGTAGTCTTTGAGGAACTCCGCCTTGGCGTCGACTGTGTAGTGGTTCTTCGCCCCGATGAGCTTAGAGCGTTTTTCAATCTCGTGCAGGTCGTCGCGCTGGCCAAGGTCCAGCGTGACTGTAACGACGTCCATGTCGTACTTCTCCTGGAGCCACTTGACGCAGACTGATGTGTCTAGACCACCAGAAAAAGCGAGGGCAACGGTCCTGCGCAATTTGAGACGAACCGACTGAAGAATGCTTTTATAGATTATGGACAGGAAAAATGTGATTTGGTCAGGCGTGACCCAAAACTGGCCATTGGCGTCTCGGTGACCAGGGCCGTCAGGGATGAAGTGGGGTCCGACCTCTCAATCCAGGACGCCATAGCCAGGGACTACGTCAACCTGAGCGCACTCGCGAGGCTTCTGGTCCCCAAGGTCGCGGCGCGGACGGGGAGGAAGGTCAAAGACGTCAAGGAGGTGGGCATTTCCACCGCCCTCAAGAGGCTGAAGAGCTCTTACTCCCCCGGCTCTATCAAAGTAAGCAAGGTGATCGCAAAGAGCGTAGTCAACGTCAGGACGCACGTCTCCAGACTGTCGGTCGAGAAGACAAGGAGGTCACTCCAGACCGTGAGCACTCTTCTCTCGGACTACAACGAGGATTTCATTCAGGTCTCTGAGTCGCTCTCATCCATCACGCTGATCTTCGACCAGAGGCTCCATGGCCGGGTGAAGAGAGCTCTTGCAGGGGCCGAGCTTCTTCAGGAGGGAGAAGAAGGCGCGGCGATAACTGTGCACAGCCCACGGGAGATCATCACGACCCCCGGATGCATAAGCTCCTTCTACAACCAACTCTCCAGGAGACGCGTGAACGTCGAAGACACGGTTAGCTGTTATACGGACACCATCATGGTGGTGGACATGAAGGATGCGAGCCGTGCCTTCGAAGCCATGACGGAGCTGATTGGCGAGGAGCAACGGAAGTTGAAGGAGGAATCGTAGGATGACTCGTTTGAAGGTCACGGTATCTCAGATGAGCGACGACAGGAAGAAGTTCGAGGGAGAGTGGGTGAAATTGGGCGAACACGTCAGGAGGGAAGGGAGCGATGTTGTCCTTCTTCCGGAGATGCCATTCTTCCGATGGATCTACAGGGCGAGAAAATACAAACCCGAGGTCTGGCAGCAGGCGGTGAACGAGCACAGGCAGTGGACAAAGCGACTCAGTGAGCTGGGGTCGGAACTGGTCCTGGCGTCGAGCCCGGTCCAGGTAGGAGGCCGAAGGCACAACGAAGGGTTCGTCTGGACGAAGGGAAAAGGGAAGAAGGGCATCCACCTCAAGAGCTATCTGCCGGACGAGCCCGGCTACTACGAGGCGTCCTGGTATTCGAGAGGCAACAGGGAATTTTCTCCCTTCGACGCAGGGAGTTGCCGGGCAGGCTTCATGATCTGCAGCGAACTCTGGGCGATGAGCCACGCGCGGAAATACGGCAAGGATGGGGTCCAGCTCTTGGTGGTGCCGCGCTGCACGGGGAGAACCGTCGAGAAATGGATGGCCGGAGGGAAGGTTGCGTCTCTCATCTCTGGGGCGTACTGCATCTCCTCAAACAGGGCCGGGGGAATGTTCGGCGGTGTCGGCTGGATCATCGATCCGAACGGCAACACCTTGGCGTCGACTTCTGCGGCCAAACCATTCGTCACTGCAGAGATTGACCTGAAGAAGGTCGAATCTGCGAAGCGGACCTACCCGAGGTACGCCCTCGACCCGGACTAGTCCGGCTTTAGAAGGGAATCGAGGAACTTCTGGGTATCGAAGGGGACCAGGTCGTCGTAGCCCTGACCCACGCCCAGGAAGAGGACTGGCTTCCCAGTCGAGTATACGATGGATAGGGCCGCTCCCCCTCTGACATCCGCGTCGGCCTTGGTCAGAACCGCTCCGTCGAAGCCGACATGCTGGTTGAAGAGTTCCGCCTGGGAGACCGCGTCGTTTCCGGTGAGGGCGTCGGCGACGAAGATTCTGAAGTCAGGCTTTACCACCCTCACAATCTTGGCCATCTCCTCCATCAGGTTCTGGTTCGTCTGCATCCTCCCTGCCGTGTCAATCAGAAGGCAGTCGAGGTGGTGGGCCTTGGCGTACAGGACCCCGTCCCTTCCCACGGCGGCCGGGTCGGCCCCGTATCGCTGGGAGACGACCTTCAGGCCGAGCCTCTCGGCGTGTTCGGTGAGCTGCTCTATGGCGCCGGGCCTGTGGGTGTCCCCTGCGGCGCAGACGACGGACAAGTCCTTCTTCTTTAGGAAGTTTGCGACCTTGGCCACCGTTGTCGTCTTCCCCGTCCCGTTTATCCCGAGGAAGAGCACGACGTAGGGCTCTCCAGTCTTTTTCTTCTCCCTCACGTTCTCGACGAGGTCCACGGACCCTGCCTTGGAGAAGGACGCCTCCAGGACTGCGGCGAGCCTCTGGCCCACGACCTCCGAGGGGTCCGAGGCGCGGTCGACCTTGGTACCCGCTAGGCTCTTCTGGACTTCATGGGTCAGAGCCTCGGCAACGCTTTGGGCCACATCGCTTTCGATCAGAGAAAGCTGGAAGTTGAACACCACATCGTCTAGCTCCTTCTCGTTCAGCTCCTTCTCGCGGACTGCGCTGGTGACTGCCGAGAATGCCTGCTTCAGCTTCTCGAACAAAGGGGCCTACTCCTGCTGACTGTGCGCTGCCAGGTAGTTGTTCATGATCTCCCTGTCCGAATTGAGTCTCTGGGCTATCTCGTTCCGCTGACCGATTATCGACATTATGGTCTTCTCGAATTCTCGAGACCTCTCCTCGAGGATGGCGACTGCTTCGTCCTTCGGTTTCTCGATGACGATGTTCGCACCGATGCTGACAAGGACCCTGTCGGTTGACGGAGGTTGCGAGCGGAGCAGGGCCCCGCCTCCAATCTGGGTCAGGACTTCGGTCGGCTGACGGCTCAGCCCCTTGATGGCATCGAGTGCCGCCCGGCTTTCGAGGAGGGCGCGTTCGAGAAGGTTCTGGCGCGCCGTAAGTTCGTTGTAGGTGCTCTCGAGGATACGAATCTCGACGAGGAGATTGTTAGCGGTCTCTTCTTCGGTAGGTTGCTTGCTCAAAATCAGAGTCGCTCGAGTGATTTTTCAGACACTCAGTGCCCGCGTTATAAAGACAAGCTCAGGTCCGGTCGTCTGGCTGCCAACAATGGCGTTTTTCGAATTGGCGATGAGCCCGGAGGCGACATAGGGGACTCCGCTGTTCACAGAGGTTGGGTACGCATCTACCCCGAGGAGACTTCCAATCCTCTCCACCTCCTGCTCGTCGAGGCCGGGATAGACGGCAGCGCCTTTGTTCGTGGCGACGACCAAGGACCCGGTCTGGTAGTACTCGCCTATGGGAAGTCGCTCGACCTCAGTGCCCATGACGTCTCTCACCTGGGAGACTGCGGTGCTGTCGAGCGCCGGGGAGACGAGAGCACATCGGTCGTTGGCTACAACGAGGTTCCCAACGGCCGTCAACCTGGATTCGAGCCTGGAGACGTTCAACCCGGTGGCCGCTTTGATCTCGTTAACCTCTACCTCGTCGGCGAGCCTTGACACCAGCATGCCGTTGCTATTCATCGAGGAAAGGACCCCGAGGAGCCTCGACTCTCCTATCGACGTGGGGACGGCTGAGACCCCGAGGCTTGCACAAAGCTTGTCTGTTTTAGTCTGGGCGAGGCCCTTGGGGACGAGGAGGAACCGGTCGTTGGCCTTCATGAATATGCCTATGTTTGGGCTGCGATAGATATCAATCAGGTGAAGGCCCATCGGCTACACTTTTTCTGTTAATTTTTCCGGTAATTTTTCTGGTGCAGGAGGGAGCTTGACTTTTACGACGCCATCCTCGTCTCGCTCCATCTCGAGAGTTATCCTCCGGGGAGGGTGCCTGATGCCCTTCGCCCAGATCTGTTCGTTGACCTCCGTGTCGATGCTGACCTGCTTCGCCTTCATGTGCCGGGTGGCGAACTCCCTGATCACGATCAATGCCTTCTTCGCTCTCCTGTAGGGTGGGGCCTCGTAGACGACGCCCAGCGGCACGACATAGGTCCTGGTAAGCTCCTCTGTTTTCTGCTCAGACACCAATTATCACTTGAGCCCTAGCTTCCGCTGTCTCCATTTCCTTCTCTTCGGATTGGTCCTTACGCTCCGATTAGTCCTGACTATCACCCACGTAGGGACCGACCTGGACTGCTTCCCAGCCTTCGCCAGCCTGTTCTTCTTCGAAGTGTCTTTGACTTTGGCCATTCTAAATCCGCCTAATCTTGATGTCCCTCTTCTTTTCCTGCAGGGCCCCGAGCATCTGTTTGACCTGGTCGTCGTCAATGGGCTTCTTCAGCCTCCCGGACGAAGCGAGTTGGACAACATATTCCTCGATGGAGGATGCGAGCTCGGGTTTGACCATCCTGACTGTGGCGAGCCTCTCTCTGGCGTCAGAGGTCATTGCCACCCTGAGAATGTTTTCCCTCTGGGCCCTTCTATCCACGGCGTCCTTGTCAGGCTGCCTCTGGGGTTGCTCTGACATTGCTATGCATACCTCGCGAGTGCCTTGTTTTCTTCGGCAAGTGAGGTGAATATCTCCTTGCTTGACTTATCAACCATCGCGCGGCCCTTGGGAGACAGCACCCTTCCCTTCGGGGTCTTTGCGACGAGTTCCGCTTGTTCAAGCTGCTTCAGAATCCTCCTTGTCGACGAACCGCCTGCATCCCTGTGATGCTTGGGGAAGTAGTGGAGGGCCTTGCTCCCACCGTAGGCACGTTTGAGGTCACTGAGACCGAGGGGTCCGTGGATGTAGAGCTTGCGCATCAAAGAGGCTGCCCTTGCAAACCACCAGTCTGCGTTCACCGGAGATCTTTCAGCGTGAGAGCCTGTCTTCACCCAGCGGGCCCAGTCCGGCTCCTGAACGCTGGGGAGGTTCTTCATTTGCGCCGCTAGGGCACCAATCAGTTTGCTTGACGGGACGTCGTGGGCGTTTACCATATCGTTTCACGAAACGGATTTCCGAGCCGCGTCTTAGTGTATTTAAGGCATACTCAGAATTTTACGATTTACGCGGCCGCAATCGAGGCATGTAACACGAAGGATCGGAGGCCTTCCATGGCCGAGCCTGACCCGGGCATTTACTCCTGGGACCAGGAGGCCCTTGCAGCCGTGACAGGTGAATCTGCTCAATGAGTGGTTGAGGCGGACGTTGAAGCGGAGCTTCACCTTCCTTGCGAGGGCAGCCTGCTCCTTGGCGAGATCTGGCTTGGAGTGGGAAAGGTCGACGGCCGATTCGGTCAGGAATGCGACCAAGGCCGCGGCGTCGTCCTTCGCTCCTCTCCGGGCCTTCATGGGCCGGAGCCTGCGACGAAAGGTCTTAACCGTAATCGTTCTTCCGAGGATTGCGTTGCTGAATTTTGTGCTCGCCGAGTCAGCACTTGAGCTGGTGCCCAAGGAAATCAGCGGGAGGCCTGCGGTGGTTAGCGATTCGAAGAGGAGAGGCATGAAGGCCTCGGAGATTCTCTTGGACAGGAGCTTCCACCATTCCGCGATGTCTAGGCTGAAGGACTCGGAGAAGAGGGGGAGGCCTGATCTTGTTCATGTGGCTCTGTTGAGCGTTACCGGGACCCCGTTGTACCTTGATGGAGGAGTAAGGGTCTTCGTCCACACATATCCGGGCGTGGTGCTGGAGCTGGCCGAGAAGACCAGGATTCCCAAGAACTATCTGAGGTTCAGGGGGCTGATGGAGAAGGCATTAGTGGAGAGGCCCCACGAAGGGTTGGTCAAAACGTACCCCGCAGGGGTAGACGAACTCGTCAAGAGAAAACTGGGATGCAACCTTGTCCTCGGGTTGTCGATTCAGGGAAGGAAAAGCGGTGCCGAAGAGGTCGCCAACAGAGTAGAATCTGCGAAGAATCCTTGTGTAATTGTAGGAGGGTTTCCACATGGGCACTTCTCGAAGGAGGTTTTGGCATCAGTGGACGAATTGGACAGGATAGATTCGAGGCCGTTGGAGGCCCATGTGGTAGCTTCGCGGGTCGTCTACGAGATTGAGAAGACAGTTCGAGGAATCAACGATTAAAAGCACTTGCCGAAGCTCGAAAGTCGTGCGGTTGTCGTCCAGTCTGGATCGGCGCTGGCCGAGGAAAGTCTAGGACATAAGCCCTCCAAGCTTGTAACCCGGGTTCAAATCCCGGCGACCGCACATTTCTTCTACCGGTTTCTCTTTCTCGGGATGACTACCATGCCCCGTCTCGGGCGCAATGTCACCCTGGCATGGGGAACAACCTCGGGGGTCGGAACGAGGTCCAAGTTCCATCTCTGAGCCACCGTCGCAAGAATCAACGCAGACATCGACTTCGCGAAGCCCTCCCCTATGCATGCCCGAATCCCTCCGCCAAATGGGAAGTAGGCATATCTGGGCAGGGCCGCGCGCATTTCTTGAGTCCACCTGTCCGGCTGGAAAGTCCAAGGATCCGGATAGAATCGTGAGTCATGGTGAAGGGCATACTGACTCATCAGAATCGTGGTCCCTCTGCGAATCCGGGTACCTCCCACTTCGCATTCGTCGACTGCCTGTCGTCCGATGATCCAGGCGGGGGGATACATCCTGAGAGATTCTGCGATGACCCGCCCTGCGAATTCGAGCCTTACTCGAGGCTCAGATTCGTTTGTTCCAGAATGGAGCTCTTCGTCAGCTTCTCGTTGCACCCTTGCCCATGACTCTCGGTCATTCATGAGAAGGTAGACGGCCCAAGTAAGGGCTGTGGCAGTTGTGTCATGTGCGGCGAGGAGGAAGGTCATCAGCTCGTCATGAATCTGGCCGTCGGACAGTGGGGCAGTCTCGTCCTTGTAGTCCGACGACCTGAGAAGGGTGGAGAGCAAGTCGCCGTGGTCAGTTCCGTCATTCCTTCTCCCTGCCACTAGGCGGTCAATCGTCCGGTCTAGGCTGACCCGGGCGGCCCTATACCTCCGGTTCTCCCCAACGGGAAGGGCTTCCCAGAAGTCTGCGAAGGGGTTCCTGTCCTGGTTGAAGTAAAAGACGCGGAGGTAATATTGAATGGTGAAATGCTCCATCGACTGAACGAGAGCGGAGCGCGTCTCCTCGGCCTTCGACCTGATGTCAGTTCCGAACAGGGCATTTGCGGCGATTGAAAGCGTGAGCCTCATCATTTCTCCCCTGAACTCGAAGGGAGCGCCTTCTCGCCATCCGCCAATCGCCTCGTTTGCGTAGGTGAAGGCGTTCTGCATGTAGTTCGCAACGCGCTCGTGGGTGAAAGAGGGTTGGATGACTCTCCTTTGGTTGCGGTGGAAGCTGCCCTCGGAGGCAGGGAGACCTTTTCCCATGAGCTTCCGCCCTAACTGCATCGTCCTGCTCTTTACGAAATGATTGTGATTCGAGACGAGGACCTCCTGAATCAGGTCCGGGTGGGAGATGACGCGAACCGTGTATCTGCCGAACCTGAACTCGGCCATGTCCCCGTACTTTCTGGGGATTCTCAGGATTGACTGAAGCGGATCCTGCAGCATGTCGAAGGGGATCGAGACCGGGAGTCTCTTCACTTGATTATGCGCGACTGAGGCCTTTTGCAACGCTTCTTCAGTCATGAGGATTCCCGGCTCAGTTAACTTTGCTGGCCAAGCAGAACGAGTTCACATCCTGAAGGGCTTGGGGCATTCACTTTCATCCCCCTCTCCCTTCCGCAATGGTTCACAATCTAATCCTGGTTTAAGGGGTTAGGGGTGAGAACTTGAATGTTCATTTCGCCTTGGAGTCCACCCTCGAACCTGCCATCCTTACTGACACTGAAGTGTTTACCGCGGGTTCCATCAAAGCGATCAAAGCGTTCAAATCCGTCAAGTTCACTTACTCTCCAACATCGATGACCAGGGAGGTCCTCGAGGCCTTCCGTGGCATGGTCAATGACGCCATACGCATATGCATTGACGAAGGTATCAATGGGAGATTGAAACTCAGAGACAGGATCTACAGGGAGTTTCAGTTGAGG
>JAPCJK010000075.1 GCA_027886975.1 Nitrososphaerota archaeon | reverse complement strand
CCAACTGGTCGAGCTCCGCTGTCGAGCTCTCGTATAGCTCGAAGAGCTGCTTGGTGTTCGATTCGAGCTTCGTGAGGACTGTGGAATATCCGTCTACTCTGAGCTTGAGCTCCTCCTGCCTCTTCTTCTCGACGCCCAGAATGGCGTTGACCGCATTGATGGCGAGGTCTACTTGACCGAGTTTTTGGCTTAGATCGGTCAGCCTGACCTGCGCGCGAGCTACCTGCTTCCCCTTCCTCTCGATGGTCGAGCGGAGCTCCTCCCCGGCGCGGGAGAAGTCCTTCAGTCGCTGATCAAGATCGGCGTGGCGGGTGTCGAGCTTCTCGATCTCCGCGGTTAGTTGTCTGACATTGGCGTTCGCTGCGTTGACCTCCTTCTGCTTTCCAGATACGGCTAGCTTCAGCTGGGGGACGGTTTCCCCTTCGAGTTCGTTCACGTTGACCTGTGAGGATTTGAAATCAGATTCGAGTGTCTCGAGTTCGTTCCTCAGCTCCGCGAGCTGGAACTGCAGCTCGACGTGACTTGCGCCGCCTCCCTGAATGACTTCCACTATGAACCTCGTCTTCTCGTTCTCCACCTGGCCGATGCGATTTTCAAGCTCCACCAGTCGGGCCGCTTGGTCGCTCAGCCTAGCGTTGAGCTCCTGCTCTTGGGATCGAAGGGTCGACAGCTTTTCCTTCAGCTCGCCAATCTTCCTCGACGTCATCACAGCGTTGAGCCAATTGATTTGCGATTCTAGAAGATTGAATCTGACCATGTCATTGCGCTGGGAATCCAGGGATTCCAGAGTGCTCCTCATTTCCCCGATGCGAGCCATCGCAACCTCCAGCCTTTGGTCGGCCTGGCCGAGTTGCCTCTGAGCCTCCGCCTTCCTTTCGTCGAACTTCGAGATCCCCACGACGCCTTCGATAACCCTTCTCTTCTCTTCCGGTGTGAGGTCCGCCATCTTTGTTGCAGCTCCCTGGGCTACTACGTTGAAGCCCCCAGGCGCAAGGCCTGCCAGGTCGATAATGTCAGTGAGTGCGCCCCTGGTCGTCTTTCTACCGTTGATGTAGTAACTGTTGTCTCCGTCCTCCCTCAGCTCCCTGGTGACCGTCACCAGATCCGAATCGACGGGGATTCCTCGGTCCGTGTTGTCGAACTGAATGCTGACGCGGCAAGTGCTCGGCTTGCCGGGGTTCGAAGCGTCGTCGGTCTTCGGTTCATAAATTAGCCCTGAGAGACGTCCGTTCGCCGCCCTCAGCGCCTTCGGCGAGTTCTCGCCGATGGCGAAAGTGATCGCGTCTGCCAGGTTCGACTTGCCGCTCCCGTTCGGACCGGTGATGACTGTGAATCCCTTCTCGAAGTTGACCACTGCTGTCCTGGGGCCGGCGGATTTGAAGCCGCGCATCTCCAGCCTTCGAATGTACGTCACAGCCTGAATTGCCCCGAGTGGAGGACACGTTAGAGAATGGATATAAGCGCTTGGTTTTTGGAGAGCAAGAAGATGACGGTTTACGCCCAACGGCGTAAGAGGCTGCTCTCCCTTGCCCGGGGGAAACAGGTCGTCACCATGACGGCGGCCAACACGTTCTGGCTCACCGATTTCTGGGGCGGCGGGGCTGCAATCGTCCTTCCTGACAAGACTGTGGTCGTAACTAGCCCTCTCGAGGCAGACAGGGCAGAGGAAGAGGGGGAGGAGGTCGAGGTGGTCGTAGTCAAGGGATGGAAGGACATCCCGCACGCTATCATGAAGCGCCTTCGGGGCCACAGGGCCGTCACTGACGACGACTCGCTATTGAGGAGGTTCGCGGGTTTCAGGGCTGACCCGAGTCTCTTTCATGAGGGGAGGCGCGTCAAAGACGCGATTGAAGTCGAAAGGATTCGGAGAGCCTCCAGGGGACTCGACAAGATATTCGAGACCATGCCTCACGAGCTCAGGGAGGGGAAGAGCGAACGGGAGGTCGCTGCGGAGATCATGAAGTCAGCTACTAGGCTCGGTTTGACGCCATCGGGTTCGGACTCTGCCCTGAGCCCAGTGATCGTGGCTTCGGGAGCAAACGGCGCTCTGCCTCATTCAGAACTGACTGGGAGGAGACTGAAGCGAGGGGACGTCGTGGTCGTCGACATTTTCTTCAGGTTCGAAGGCTACAATTCTGACGCCACTAGGACGTTCGCCATCGGCACCGCAAGCGCCGAGATGAAGAGGAACTACTCTGCTGTACGCGAGGCCCAGGCAAAGGCGCTCGAGGTGGCGACCACAGGTGCTGTATGCTCGAGGATAAACGAAGCCGCAGTCAGTGTACTTCGGGAAAGTGGTCTGGATAGGCTTCTGAATCACAGCGTCGGTCACGGTGTGGGCATTGACATCCACGAGCTTCCGAGCATTTCGAAAGGTAGCAAGACAAGGCTGGTGGATAATGACGTGGTCACCGACGAGCCGGGAGTTTACTTTCCCGGGAAGTACGGGATAAGAATCGAAGACACTTTGGTCGTCGGCCCGCGCTCAGAACTCTTGACAAGGTTCACGAAGGACCTAATCACCTGCGGCTAGAGCGGACAGCCCTGCCTTTCGATTCCCGACTTCGAACGTGTCGACTCGAATCGCAGTACTCAGTCCCCGGAGCGATTCCTCGACTCGCCTGGATTCATCCGAATCAACCAAGGCGTGGACGGAGTAGCCAATCATATTCTGGCTGGCATACTTGGCTCCCGAGGTCTTCGCTGCTTTTACCATCCTCTTGACTTCAGGAGACTCCAGCCCCAGGTTTTTCGAGAAGCGTTCACCTTCCTGGGCCAGAGTGTCGAGGGTTGGGTCTGCTAGGAAAGCCGTCAATGCGACACGGCCGAGCCTGTTTATTTTCTCGGTGACGGCCTTGGAAGAGAGGGCTTCTTTCTTGTCGAACGGGGCGAGGTACCCCGTTACGATTCTCGTGTCCCTGGGGACATCCACGGCGATGAATTTGGCTACACCTGGTTCCCCAGGTACAGTTATCGCCCCGGCGCCTGCCGAATCGTAGATGACTGAAACGGTTCCCAATCCGGTCGATTCTATGATTTCTGCCCTGTGGGCGAAGAGGGCAAGAGCGCTTTTGGTGGCCTTGAAGTTAGTCGATGCCGCGACTGCGTAGACAGCGGAGACTGCTCCCGCCGCGCTTGCACCGAACCCGGACCCAATCGGGGTCTCAACCATTTGGTCGAGTCGGATTTCTCCAAGACTGGGCTTCTTTCCTTCGAGCAACAGTTCCAATGAGCGCCTCGTGGTCCTTGCGTCGTAGGATTGGTCCCCGTTGACGGTCGTCGACACTTTTGCTTGTCCTCCCCCAGTCAGAGTCGCCCTCGTCCGTGTCCCCTTCGAGAGAATGTAACCTCCGCCTGTCGCGCCAGTGGCACGGAGGGAAGAGTTGTAGCTGATTTCGAAAAAGTTCGTTATCGCAGAGGGCGCGAAGGCCTCCGCCGTCCTACGTTGGGGCGTTCTTCGAGCCCGCCCTTGAGCCGGCTATCATGCTGGAAAAAGGTCCAAAAACAAGGACGATGACAGCTGCGATCGCAAAGTATCCGAGCCCCGGGGTCGTTGCGACAGAAGTTGGGGAGAGGACGAATATCAACGCGCCGAAGCCAGCGTATAAGAGCGAGAAGACAACGGCGTAAAGTGTCTGCATCCCGCCAATAGAGCTCGACCATGCCGGGATGTATGTCAGTATCCTTGACCTACCGAACAAGGGGCGGACAGCTCTGACAAGTATCGGGACAGCGATCAGTATAGCCGGGATCGACGTCGTGTTCCAGAAGACCGTGAGCCCAAGTATGGCCGAGGAGGGGAGAGTCACTCCCAGGGCCACTGGGATGAAGAGGTAGACGTTGACGGCGGCAATCAAGTTCCCTAAAGTCACAAAGGCAACAGTCCCCGCGACGAACGCTGGCCATGACTTGTACTTCTTGACGAACCAACCGAAAAGGAGGAACGCCACAAAGTTCGCTGGAACTCCAGCGAGCAGGCTAAGTAGCGGGTTGGTCTTTACGAAGATGTCTCCCACAAAGGTCCCGAGTCCGGCCCCTATCGCGACCGATAGGGTGTCGGCGGTCACGGCCATGAATGCCGGGAGGAATATCCCGATCAGGAGTTGCCCGACGCCCCAAGGGGTTTGTATGCCCGCCGTTATCCACTTGCCAATCGTGTAGAGAATTGCTGTGAGGGCAATTATCGCAACCCTAGCTGAAAGATTTACTTCGGGAGTGAGCTTCGAGTCGTTCACGTGAGATGGATAATCAGGATTAATATATCAATATGGCCTCTAATTTCTATAGAGATGTCTATGGTTAGCTCGTCCTCATCGGCCTAGGGTTTGAGACCTCTGCTTAAGTACGAGAAACAGGGCCTGGCCTCGCCCTTGAAGCGCCAGAGGGTTCGCCGATTTCTCGTGTCGACAGAATTCCTCGGGGTGGTGCTGTTCATTTTCGCAGCCGGCTTTCCGCCCTTCGACGACGTCGCAGAGGTGGACCTAACCCTGCATATGCTCCAACACGTCCTGGTAGTCATCGCGGGGGTTCTCATCGCATATCCCCACGTCGGCCGCCGACTGTTGAGCGAGGGGAGGGGTGGCTGGGCCCCCAAGCTGGCGCTCGCAGCTTCAATCTTACTGATTATCTTCTGGCACTTCCCAGTTCTATGGGACTCTGCTGTGCTGAACCCGTTGATCCATGTCGCCGAGCACCTTTCCTTCCTTGTTGTCGGACTTCTTGCGGGTTCATGGCTCCTCCTTCTTTCGGATTCTGGAAAGATTGGGGCCCTTTTCGCGGCCTTTTTCGGGCACATGGGCTACGCGGTCGCCCTGATTTCACCCTGGGGGACCAGGGTCTATCCGCTATTCTCTCTCCAGAACCAGGCAATTTTGGGATGGGTGCTTCTTCTGACTGGCCCCACACTTGTAATCGGAGTCGCGTACGTGATTGCCAGGAATCCGGAATGGCTGGGTGGGTTTTCTGGACCCAAGGCCACGCTCCGGACCAGGCGAGAAACATTCCTCAACAAAACGAAGAAGCCTCGTTGGCTAGCTCCTATGTTGATATTTGCGCTTGTTGCCATCATGGTTGGATACTTCGCTTCGACCGCCTACGCAATCGGAACCGCCCAAACTCCTTCGGGGAGGGGCCCTACGATATTCATACTTGAGACTCCAGTGTCATGGCAGTACTCGCCTCAGAACATCAAAGTGGTCATCGGCGTCAACGCTACCGTCACCTGGGTGAGTCACTCGATCTCCTACGACACTGTGACTGACCGTTCGGGGGACTTCGGGTCTAATCCGATTGCTCCTGGACAGACCTTTGTGCATACCTTCTCTGCACCTGGTGTGTACGCCTATTATTGCCAGTACCACCCTTGGATGACGGGGACCGTGACGGTTGAGGCGGCTGCTAATTAGGGCCCCAAGCGACTGTCTCTGGGTAGAAAAAAAGCCAAAGTCGGTCTGGGTCTCGGAGATTTCCTCAGAATCGTGAAAACCACAGCGATTGTGAGGATTCCAGCCACCAGAGAAGCTGCTAACACCCATCCGAAGCTCAGGATTCCCACTGACGACGCCGTTGTCGTGGTCGAAGTCGAGTTGATAGGCCCGACAAAATTGACCGGTTCAATCAGAGGCTGCTGGGGCGACTGAGAGAAATCGAACGAATTCATCATGTTATCTGCGTTCGTCACCCTCGGCTCCGTCGGAGGGAGGCTGAAGACTTTGTCGGCCAGCTTTATCATTGATGCGAACTCGTAGGTGGTGTGGTCGATATAGTGCGGTTTAGCCCATGGAGAGATGATTAACGTAGGCACCCTGAATCCCTCGCCATACTTGTCGACCTGAGGAGGAGCCACGTGATCGTAGAATCCTCCGTAGTCGTCCCATGTGAGGACGATGGCAGTTGACTGCCAAGAATTGCTTTGCATGACCTGGTTGATCAGGTAGGTAACGTAGTCCATTCCACAATCGATTCGGGCGGGTGGATGCTCGGATGGCGATACGCCCTTGCAACCAGCCGGGTACGTGGGCGGAACCCAGGCTCCTGGAATAATCCACGACACTGCGGGAAGATTGCCGCTCTGGACGTCTGAAACAAAGTTGGCCGTATTCTGCACGTGGTCGGCCAATTGAGCCGGGTTCTTCTGGAAGAAGTCGAAGAGCGGAAGCACGTTCCAGATTGATGGTGTGAGGGGTCGTGCATCCCCGTCGTACCACTTCCAGGTCTGGTTGGCCTGGGAGAGCTGCTGTGCAAGAGTGGACCAACCTAGGTCGACCCCCTGCAAACTAGACGATTTGCCAGGGTTATCGACTATCCCGCCGCCGACAACCCAGTTGTTCGTCAGATTGGTCGGGCCATTGGTCCCCGACGCTATGTACAGATGATTCGGAAGGCTTGGTCCCAGTAACGACGAGAAGAAATTGTCGTCAAGAACGAAATGGTCAGCGTAGGCCCAGTAGTTCGGGATATCGCTCCTGTCGTAATAGCCCATCGTTAGGTAGCTTTTTTCTCCCGCCACAAAGCCATCCATCTTGCCATTGTCATAATCGATATGGGCGACGCTCCAGGCATGGCTCAAGTCACCCGCGATGCTCTCGTTAGGGAATCGAAATGGGAGAACAGGTCCTGAGCTGTTAAGTGCAAGAGGGGCCAGCTGGTTCGGGTCGGAAACACCGGGTGGAAGTTCATCCCCGACTATGTTGACTTCCTGTGAAATGTTCAGGTGGAAGGGGCTAATCATGAATCTCGCAATGCCATTCGGGTTTGCGGACACGGAGACTCCGGCAGGGGGGCCGTTGGCGCCAGGATAAGTGCCGAAGTAGTTGTCAAAGGAATGGTTTTCCTGGATAATGAAAATCAGGTGCTTAATCGGGCCATCGCCGGGGGTGACAGCGAGTCCAAAGCCGGCTGAAGCATTGAAGGTTAGAAGGAGGAAGGCACAGAAGAAGGAACCCGCGGCGCTCATCTGGTTTGTCAGAGTTTGATCAGACTAAAAAAATCCTCGTTGACCACGATGGCGGACCCGTGACAAACGAGGCGGTGCGATGGCTTGCAAAAGGTTATTTCCAAGCATTGTAATCTAACGAGCCATGTCAATGCCAGAGACCGCCGTTATGGCATGTCCAGAGTGCCATACAATGAAGATGGGTCCCTCCGAGTACAAGATGCAGATGTCGAAGTGCGACGCATGCGGTGGACCCATGAAAGAAATGAAAATGATGTAGAGCGAAAAAAGACTCGCCTTCATCGTAGCTAGGATTTTTCTTGACCCAGATGGGTTCAGGGCTGCACGGTCGAGTTGGTATCCATGATGAAGACCGCGGCGGCCACCACAGAGGTCCAGACTCCTTTGTCTCCGACGGCCGATTGTGTGACGTTCATGGTCCTGATGATTCTGCCTGAGGCCTTGAAGACCTGTTCCTTCTCGTTCCACGCCGCGTTGATGTCGAAAGGAATTCCCACGGTGGTCGCGAGCATCGACGCGGCCAAGTCCTCCGAGTATTCACCCGCGAATTCATCAGTTTCGCCGAATGAATGATGCTCCGAAAGGTAGCCTACTTCGTCCGGATTTGACGGGATCGCCAGACCTATCGACGCTGCTATGAGGCGGTGGTCTTCGTTTGTGGAATTGCGCGCTAGGACGAGAAAAACTATCGCCCCCGGCTTTAGCATTTGAATTCCTTGCTCGCGGGTGATCTTTGCGCATTTTGGAGGTATTATGCTTGACACAGTGACAAGATTGTACTGGCTGATGCCGGCATCTCTGAGTGCCGCCTCGAAGGAAGCGAGATTTTCTTTGTTTCTCCCTACGCCGTTTGTCAGGAAGTAGTACTTGGGAACCAGATGCACGCCTCCGCCTGAGAATCGGCCCTTCTAAAACGTCGTGTAAGTAAAGAACGTTGGCTGTCCGCCCCGGGTTGCTTGCACAATGGTTTAATTGCCATCAGCTCAGTCCAAAGTGAATTATCTTGTCAGATGCCGAACGCAGGCTTGCTGCTGTAGCGTTCATCGATTTGGTGGGCTTCACTCAACTCTCCCAGCGGGACGAGGCACTCGCACTTCGGCTCCTGGAGGAATATCGGGGTCTTCTTAGGCCGGCCTTCGCCAAACATGATGGCAACGAGATCAAGACCATCGGCGACGGGTTCCTCGTGGAGTTCTCGAGCGCCCTGGGAGCCGTGAGATGCGCATTCGATGTTCAGCAGGCCCTGCACGACCTGAACTCACCTCGGTCTCCGGAGAGGAGGATTCAGGCCCGGTTCGGGATTCACGTAGGTGACGTCGTGCACACTCAGGGAGACATCTACGGAGATGCGGTCAACATCGCGTCGCGAATCGAGCCTCTTGCGGAGCCAGGAGGGATTTGCATTTCTCAGCCCGTGGAAGCGCAGGTTAGGAACAAGCTAGCTTTTCCCATCATCTCAATGGGCGCCAGGACCCTCAAGAACGTGGACTTGCCAATGGAAGTCTTCAAAATAGCCCTTCCCTGGAACCAGCCCTCTTTGAGCGAGGCCCAGTCAGTTCCGAAGACAAGGATTGCAATACTTCCCTTTTCTAACATCAGCCCTGATCAGAGCGACGAATACTTCGCCGACGGCATGACTGAGGAGCTGATTAACACAATATCTCACAACCACCAGCTCAAAGTCATAGCGAGAACCTCGGTAGGGCGATACAAAGGGAGCCAAAAGTCGATCTCCGAGATTGCGAAGGAGATCGGGGTCGGATCAATCCTGGAGGGGAGCGTCCGGAAGGCAGGGAACAAAATACGGGTTACTGCCCAACTAATCGACGCGGCGACGGAAGACCACATGTGGTCGGACAATTACGACAGGCAACTGGACGACGTCTTCTTGATTCAAAGTGAGATAGCTAAGAACGTCTCCGAAGCTCTGATGGCCAGACTCATTCCAGCGGAGCAGATTAGTGTCGACAGGAAGGCAACAAAGAGCTCGGCCGCATATGTGCGTTACCTGAGGGGACGCACCTTGTTGCGTGACAGGACCGAGAACGGGATGAGAGAAGCCAAAAAACTCTTCCAGGACGCTATCGCGGAGGACGACGGCTACGCAGAGGCCTACGCCGGTCTTGCCGACGCATTCTATCTGCTGGGAAATTATCAATACATGCCGATGGCGGAGGCCATTGAGAACGGGAAGAGAGCGTTGGACAAGGCGTTGTCCCTCGACGACAAACTGGCGGAGGCGCACAATACACTTGCGGAGTTTCTCGTGAGAGGTTATCGGTTCTCAGAGGCCGAGAGCGAGTTCAGGCGTGCAATCGCCCTTAATCCCAACTATTCTCTCGCGCACCATTGGTACGGGATTTGCCTGATGGAGACAGGAAGAATGGTTGATTCTATCAACGAGACCCTGCTTGCGGCAGAGCTAGACCCGCTTCAGTCAGCGCTGGCGCTAAACCTTGCGTGGGCGTATGCTCTGGCAGGCGACGCTCCGGAATCGCAGAGGTGGTTGCAGAGGCTTAAGGAACTCGATTCGGCCAACCAGATCTACGACTTCGCCCTAGCATTGGTCTTGGAGCAGAGCGGAGACATGGAAGGTGCGGCAAAATACATGGAGGAAGCCCTGAAAAGTCACCCAACCAATTCCGGATACGTTTCTTCGCTCGGATTTTACTACGGGAGGCTGGGAATGCGCAACGAGGCAACAAAGATGCTTGAGAAGCTTAACGCCTTGCCCGACGGAACTTTCGGCAAGCCGTTCAACCAGGCGGAGGTCTACTTGGGGCTTGGAGAGAAGGATGAGGTGTTCAGATACCTCGAGGCGGCCTATAATGAACGCTCGATACTTTTCCGGGTACTAAGATACGCGCGCT
>JAPCJK010000074.1 GCA_027886975.1 Nitrososphaerota archaeon | reverse complement strand
CTACCTGATGGAAGCGGTGGTTCACTGAGGGGAAGCCCTGCCCAGTACGAGAGGAACAGCGGGGCGTTGCCTCTGGCGTACCGGTCGTCCGAGAGGGCGTCGCCGGGCAGCTAAGCAATTGTGGATAACCGCTGAAAGCATCTAAGCGGGAAGCCACTCCCGAGAAGAGTGAGCCTTTCGTCTTAACCCCCGGCGCAAGCTGGGGGAGCGGATGGAGGAGGGGGGCGATAGAAGATCGCGTTGAAGGATCAGCCGTGTACGCTAGAAGTTCGCAAGAACGACTAGTTCAGCGGGTCTGACACCTATACCCCAACGCAGGATGAGGTATTCCCGGCGGAGGCGCAATGAACCCTATACACGGCAACAAGGTCTTTAATTCCGATTTTCTGATTTGAATGCTCGTGCTTTCCGGTTCCTGCTTGACGAACCCATTCATCGAGGTCCTGGCTGCCTGGTTGTTGGTCACCGGCATTTTGGGAGCCGTCGCCATGGGACTGGACAAAGGGAAGGCACATAGACATGAGCGCAGAATCAGCGAACGTACGCTGTTTCTCATATCAATCACGGGCGGATTCTGGGGTGTACTCTTGGGTGGTGGACTCGCTCACCACAAGACATCGAAGATATCATTCCAGATTGTAGTGCTGGCGACGTCGTTTGTCTGGTTATTGGGCATAGCGCAGATACTCACTCGGGCTGGATGTTTTTCCTAGCCATCTAGCATCACTAGGGAACCGCGCGGGGTTCCGTTAGGATTAGTGTTGTGCACTTACATTGCAAAAGAATCCAGAAACAGGAGCACTCTGCGAAACTTGCGCGCCGAAGACATATCCGGTTCCTTGCAGGTTTACGACTAGGCCACATCCGAAAAGGTAAGCCGAGGGAGAAACTTCTCCAGAGACATGTGAAGATGAAGCGCCAAACGTGTTGCTAGTTGAGTAGTTGTAAGGAACAACGGGTATGAAGAAGAAGATGAATAGCAAGATTACTATTACAATAGCAACATTTCGTCCTGTATGTCCGCTTTTTGTTGGCGCAGCCGACTGGGCACCAGACATGGCCGAGGATATCGAGAGACCAAATGGGTTGATTTAACCATGCGCATATGTTCGAGGCAAACAAATCCCACTTTGATGAGGTATTCCCGGCGGAGGCGCAATGAACCGAAGAGAATCGACACCGTCTAAGGTCGACGTCCTAGTCTCCTCCTATGTTGCCGTGCCCGCACCAGCCGAGTGAATCAATTCGATTGTCGCAGGTCGGGCAGATCTCATTGGAATACTGGAACTCGTCTGCCCTCATCCCGTAGAGCCTTACATGGTCATCAAGATCGCGCGGGTACGAAGTCAACTCTGCGGCCAAGGAATTCTCGTTCTGGGGCAATCTTCTTAATAGGAGTTCCACAGGAGGGCGTTCAATCCCCGGCGACTACACTTCAAGTTGTCCGACGAGTCTGGACGCCTGAAAACGCAAGCCTCGCCCGAGGCGCTGAACGCAGGGGTCCGACGTGGCAATGGGGAGGGTCCGATGATATTCGCTGGTCTCGCACCTTCAATCCGTCTGGCAAATTTGATGATCTTGCAAGGCGGACAGAATTAGAAGTGCCTTAGGAGCCAGGCGTGTGTCTCCGGTACTCGTCGCTGGATAAGGGTCAGGTGTCCGTCTTCCTGTGACAACCGGGCCTCAGCTCCAGGAATGTGTTCTGCCAGCCAGAGGCCATGGGCGAAGGGGACCATCTTGTCCTCCTTGCCCTGCCAAATCAGCAGAGGCGCGGAGACGTCCGCAGGCTTGAACCCCCAGTCAGAGACGAAGGCTAGGTCGTCTTCTTTCCAGCCCTCATAGCCTGCCCTGACGCCCTCTTTCAGTGAAGAAATCAAGAAGTCGCCGAGTTCGCCGGAGAGGACGGCCTTGTCGACGGGCGGGAGCAACGACTCGAACACCTTCGCAAAGCTCACAGGATCAGCCTTCAGCAACTCCACTCGAAGTGGCACCAAAAACTGGTCGAGCCGTTCCGGACCCTCCATCGCAGCACTGAATTCAGCGACGTTATCCTCCCCCTGACCGCTCAACCAGTCGAGCCCGGGGGATGGGTATGGTGCGGGGGATGCCAGGGACGCGGCGGCGACGACCCTCTTGGGGATGCGGGCGGCGCAGGCAAGGGCGTGAGGGCCTCCGCCGGAGATTCCCCATACGGCGAAGCGCTCCACCCCCAGGTGGTCGGCTATGGACACTACGTCTTTGGCCACATCGGCCACTTTCCGACCGGGCAAGGGTGTCGAGCCTCCATATCCCGGCCGGTCGTAACTGATGAGCCTGATTCCACGGTTCGACGCGTCAGTTGCATGGCGCCCGTAGAGCATGCGAGATCCCGGAGTGCCGTGTAACACAAACACTGGTTTCCCTCTACCATCCCCGCCCTCCACGACGCTGAGCACCCTCCCATCATTAGTCCTCACCGATTGATCTGCGGTGCCCAATTTCGAACTCAAACCTGGCAGCTTTCACACCTTAAGGCTTCAGAAAGGCGACGAGGAGTTTCCGACGGAGGCGCAACGAAGGCTAGGCACAAAAACGCTAAAGCTCCCAGGCGTATCGGTGGATGTAATGACCATTATGATTGACCACACAATAGTCCCTTCAAAGGACAAGAAAGAGTCAGCCGAGTTCTATGCAAGAATATTTGGTTTCGAAGATATGGGAGAACGACCGAAGGCGGTTCTTCACCCTGTGCGTGTTAATGATTCAACAATTCTGTTCTTTGAGGATTCGAGTGATTTGGACAGTCCTTGGGCGCAAGGTATCCACCACGTTGCCTTCCATTTCGACAGAAAGCAATTCCTAGAAGTGTTTGCCAGAATCAAGAAGGAAGGGATACCCTACGGGGACAATTATGCCGAGCCGACCAATATGAAGGAGCCAGGGATGGCCCCCGGCGCACGAGGCAATGGAAAGTCAGTCTACTTCAATGACCCTAGCGGTAATCTTCTACAGATAATCACATACTAGACCATGCTCCAACGAATGATGAGGTATTCTCGGCGAAGGCGCCTTGGCTCCTCCGCTCAGTTCTCTTGGAGATTTGGTCTTGCTTTTCCAGCAGGGAACCATTGTATTCACAGACCTAAAGAGACCCGCCCGGAGAAGGATTTGCGGTCATGCCAACTCGCGAAGACCCCGAAGGCACCGAAATCAAGACTCTCCTCAGGCGTGTTTCATTCGCTGGGAAGGAAGTCCTCGAAGTCGGATGCGGAGAGGGCAGGCTGACCATGAAGTACTTCAGGAGGGCAAAGTGGGTAGTGGCGGTAGATCCATCCCAGAAAAGTATCAAAACGGCTAGACTCGACGCGCCCAAGAAAAAGAAGAACCTCGAGTTCCGCGTCATGCGCGCGGAAAAGCTTGGATTCGCCGACGAATCATTCGATATCGTCTTCTTCAGTTGGTCGCTTTGCTGTGTCGACATCCCAGCCATGGGGAAGGCCTTGGACGAGGCGTGGCGTGTCCTCAGACCAACTGGTACATTGGTCAACCTTCAGCCCTCACTCTACCAGCCCTTCAGGAAGGGCGAGATCCTCTACCTCATCAGTGCGCAGTTCGGGACCACAGTCGACGAGGAGAGGTATAGGCAAGCGCGTTTTGCCTTGAAGTACGCCTCGCTCATAGAGGGGAAGTTCAGGCTCGTCTCGGAGAATGAGTTCGGAATCAACATCTACTACGACACAGCCAAGGAAGCCTTAGACGACTTCACGGTTGATTGTAGAGAGGAATACAAAAACCTCTCCCGTGCGCAGAAGACGAGGGTAAAAGGGGCCATCGGATCGCTGACGAACAAGAAGGGCGTCAAGGTTGTAGACAACGTGGTGCTTACGGTTCTCACCAAGGCCGAGCCACAAGCAGTGCTGGCGAGCCCCCGCTCATAGCACAATCACTCATTCGGCCGCCCCGAACGCACTGGCGAAGGCTCCCAGCGGAGGCGCAATGAACCCTTTGAGGGATAATTACGTTGCGGAACGATTTGTGGCTGCGCAGGCGATTCATCGCGATCGGGTCTTCCTTAGGAAAAAGTATCCAATTACAAGCAATATAACAACCGTGGCCACCGCAATCTCGAAGATTAATGTCCAGGGAAACGATGACGGTGGGTACAGGAGTTGCTCTGTTCCATTGATGCCATGGTAAATCACAATCCCATCAGATGTACCCAGGGCCAAGGAGCCGTTCCTGCCTAACACGTCAACCTTGAGTTGACCGCCTCCGTAATCGATGGATGTAATGTTCGCACTCTGGACCCATTGAATCCAATCCCTTGTCTGGCTCCTCATTGCGTTCTTGAACAGCCAAGTCGAGAGCATGTACGCTGGAATCGTTTCAGTGTTGGCCAAGTCTGATTTGCGAGGCTGATTTTGGAGTATTCCGCTCGAATTCGACTGAAAGACTGCGTCCAACGCCCAAAGGACGACAGTGTTGTTGTAGGGGACTTTACCCGTGAGCAGGCCCGAAGCAGCTTCAGCAAACTGGAACGTGTACGCTGGCTGCGAGACATTCCCTTTCAGCCTCACGAAGTGGTCCCCGCCGGCTACGAACGACCCTAGAGCATCCTTGTAGAGCTTGAGATCCGAGCTCGAATTGGTGTAGAGGTAAAGCGTCTGGAGAGCTGCAACCGCCCAACCGTATTCCTCAACCGAGGCGCCAGGGAACGCGCCGACAAACTCTCTGGTGAAGTTCTCGACAGAGCTATTCCCGCCATAAAGCTCGAAGCCCGCCAACGCAAATACATTGAGTGACCTTGAGTAAGCCGTGCCCGGGTACGTCCCAGCGTACCTGCGGTAGTAGGAATGGAAGTATCCAGTGGCCAGCTTCCGCAGGGTCTGATTGTCTGGGTGCAGGTTCGAGTAAAGAGCGAGGCCCCTGGCTACGAAGCCGAAGCTCACTGGGGGCGCCACCGACACGTTTCTCGGGTTGGAAGCGATGTACTTCGCAGTGTCAGCCATGAGATGGTGGTCAAAATGTTGGATTGGATAGACATCAGCGTAGACCGGTGCGCTCAGCTTTCCCTGTCCCACAGCGGGAACCTTGTACCCTAGGCCGACCCAGCTCAAACCGTCGAATGGACCGTTCAAGTACCAGTGCTCCACGTCGTAGATTCCGGTCGCGTTGAACCTTAGCGCCACTGAGTCTTGCTCGAGGACGCTCGTCCTGTTGGAGTAGGCAACGACCATGCCACTGCTTCCCAGAGGGGTTGCGCCGTCAAACGGTACTGTCCGCACCAGGTTGCCTGCCCCGTCGAATGATGTTGCATTCTCGAACGCGTATTGCTGGAGTTTCCCACTCCCTCCTGCGAAGACCTGGAGGTAGATGTAGTCTCCCGCGCCGAACGTAGAATTCAGGGGCTTAATCTGCACACTCGTCTTAACGTAGGGGTCCCCGACGCTTACTGTGGAGTTGAGGTAAGTGTAGAAAGAGAGGCCGTCGAACGAGAAGTACGCCTTCTTGACGAAGTGATCGGTGCTCACTGTAACTGTGGCATTGACAGCCCTATGGGCTGAGCCGTTGTACCAAATTCTGTCCGCGCCAAGGTACCCGGCAGTCCATGGGCCTGCGTAGTAGTCGCCTATTGACAACTGCTGAAGCTCAGGCCGCGAGGGATTCGTTCCCAGCAGGACAATCCTGTTGGTGACGGAGTTGCTTTCCCCGCCAACCTGAGGCTCAAAGACAGAACTGTTTACTACGAGTTCAGGCAGGTAATATGACGCGGTCATGTGGCTCTGGATGAACCCAAGAGCCCTGTCGGCGTCCACCAGGTCATTCGTTATTACGCCCGAAGTCAGAATCTTACCTGCGTTGTCTGTCCAGAAGTTCTGGTTGTCGATGTCACTTTTGTTCAGTTCGTCCCTGAACCCCCAGCCAGGAACCCAATGCGAGCCGAGAATCGTTTCTGCGTTTAAAGCATTGGCGGGAGAAACGCTAACTGAAGTGGACAGCAGGAGGAACAATATCAGAATGGCTGTTCGCATGCTTTGGGGCACGACAATCATTTGACAGGCTGCAACTGAATAGACTTCCGAGTCGAAACCAAGACGAGAGGAGATTCCCGGCGGAGGTGTAATGAACCCTATGTACGGTGATTTTATCTGACAAGAGCATTCACTTCGAGGCGCGATGCCGAGCGGGGACTCAAAAGAGCGGGTAGCAAAAGCCCAGAAAGCCGCCATGGAAATGATGAGGAAGGCCGGATTCGAAGTAGGAAACGGAATCCAGGTCTCCGTCGACCCCAAGCTCCCGTTCATGGGATACAGTCGTCCCGAAGGCAGAGGGTATAGAATAGTTGTTTCGGGCGGCGCCGTCAAATCAGTGATGCTCGAAGGCCTGCTTCTTCACGAGCTGTCTCACATCTACAGGATGAAGACAGGGCATCCCTCTCATAACGCGCACGTGGTAAAAGAAGCAGTCGGTAGTCTCGGGGAACAGGCCCTCCAGCGTGACTATCAGCGGAAGATAATCTACGACCTGACGAACAACATCGAGGATCTTTACGCCGACGACATTGCTGTCCGAATAATGAAGAATGACAAGACGCGGCCGCCAGACCTGATGAGCCGTTTTCTGCAGGACTGGGTAAAGAGCGAGCCAGCCGAGGGGAAGGACGCTACCAAAGTGAGGTGGCTCAATGGCTGGACAATGGCCAACAACGCCCGGGCAATCGGCCAGATGGCCAGACACAGGGTGGAGGACTTGGGCGGAAGGGCAGCAGCGGAGAACCAACGATTCCTTTCGAAGATCGACCCTTCCATTGCAAACAGATTCGGATACTTCCTGAACCTCCTGACGAACCTGAGGGAGAACATCACCGATGACGAATATCGAAAGCTTCTCATGGACTACCTGGGAAACTTCGTGAAGGTGGTTGAGAATCACTCCGAGGTGCGGCAGTGACGCCAGGATGAGGTATTCCCGGCGGAGGCACAATGAGCCCTATGTAATGCACGGTTTCATTTTATTATTAAGGTCTGAAAACTGCCCGGAATAGACTGATTGCCATGACTTCGACCCAGAGCAATGGGGTTGCGACCAGGATTCGTTGGAACACACCTCTCCATGGAGACAGTGCCTCCTGCGACCCGAGCAGGAGGAAAGAGAGGAAAAGAACGGTGACGGCAATACTCGTAGCTTGGCAGTAAGGCCTGAGCCGGCTCCAATACGACTCGGAACCGAGTTTCCTAGCTATTAGGAGCGGAGCCAAGATAAAGGAAATGAAGGCGACGAAGAACAAGATCCCGTGCACCGCTCCAGTCCAACTGTCATAGTTCCCAGGGAAAAATCCTGCCCCCGCAAAGCCGAGTCCTGCAATTATGACGAACCTCGGACCCCGCCCCGGAGTCCCCTTCCCAGTGAAAGCCCCCTGCAGTCCTACTCCGAATGCAAAAATCAGAAGCCCAGTTAAGATGAAGTTCCCGTTCTGAATCGCGGGGTTTGCGGCACCCGTGTACCCCAGCTCGCTTATTTGCTGAGTGAAATGGTTGTATCCGGGTTGAAGAGCTCCCGCTAGCCCGAGTATGACGGTGAATACGAGCGGTGCGGATATTCCGCATAATGCTGAGAGTCTCAGGAGACGCCTTCTCCTCGTAGTGTCTTCATCAGCGCCGGCATCTTCCGTCGTGCCCATGGGTTTGCTAGATGACAATTAGTGTCCTCTCAATCGAACCAAGGTTCAGCTTGAGCCTTTTCCAGTTGTCGCCCCCGTCCTCGGAGTGCCAGACATCGCCGTTCCTCAGCCCGGCATACACCTCCCCTGAATTTTCCTGCGATGTTGCCAAAGCATATGGCATGCTATTGAAGGGCTGCGGAAGGCCGCCTCCCAGCCGTTGCCAGGTGCCGTTTGCTATCATCTTGTAGATGTAGGCCTGGGCACGGTCACTACTATGGGCTCTGAACGCCCCCGGTGAAGCAGAGACAAACCACGTGGCTGGGTCCTTGTAATTCGCTGCCACAGCCCAGCAATAATGTCGGTCGAGTCCTAAACGGGGTTGGCCCCATGTCATCCCCCCATCCGTGCTGAAGGCAGCGCCGCTTCCCCCGGCTTCATAGGCCCAGTCTCCGTCGCGCGGGTGGAAGATCATGTTGTGGCAGTCCCTGACAGCCCCTCGTCTGTGACTCTGCCAGGTCAGTCCGCCGTCTTCGCTCCTGACTACGGCCCCAAACTCGATGCCGGCGAGGATTATCTCTGGGTCTGTCGGCGCGACTGCCAACGCCTGGACGTAGGCCGTGAAAGGAAGCTCGGCCGGGGAGCGCCAAAGCCATCGCCATGGAATCTTCCGGAACTCGACGAGCTCGACCCAGCTCTGGCCAGAATCCTCCGAAGCGAAGACATGAGAAGGCTTGGTCCCGGCATAGAGAAGGGCAGGGTTGGAGGGGGCGACAGCGATGGACCTAACCTCCTTTCCGACCGAGCCCAGCTCCTTCCATGACGCGCCTCCGTCGAAGGATACCAGAATCGAGCCCGTTTCGGTGCCTGCGTACGCAGGACCATGGCCAGACGTGCCGGAGGAGAGGCAGGTCACTCTGAACGCAAACTTCGGGTGCTCCACTTTCCATTCTCCCTCGACTTGCAAGGCCCGCGCAATGGCTCCATTCGCAAGAGCGATCAGGGTGTTCAAGGTCCTCCCCCGCTAGGCTCCGAAACTCTGCGTCGTCTGAGCTGTATTATCGTGGTCAGAACCAGAGGGAGTTCCGCCGCGCCGTAGAAGATGTGTGTGAGATAATGTTGCAGATTCTGCGCCGCGGTGAAGGGGAAAATCCCAATTGGAAGCACGGAGAGAATCCCACCACCAATCAGGCCCAGGAGACCCCAGGAAAGAAGCAACCACAGAGCAACCCTCGGATAGGGCGCGAAAAGATATGCTGCGAGCAGGAGTGCGGCGATAACTCCGGGAATGCTGGCTTCTGGACTGAGCACTGTTAGACCAGGCAGCTCAAGGACATTGTGGATTACCTCACCTAGCCAAGCCAGCACCGTCGCAATTGTGATTGCGACCGCAAAGCGGCCGTTCATGGTCAGAGTCGAATACATGACTTCTCCTACCACGGGCATGCTCAACGTGGATATTTCGATGGTGCCCCACCTGTCGGGCAGGGCCTTAAAGCTAAGCAGGGGCAAGGGGGCCAAATGCGGCGAATCGCTCTCGAAATAAGCAACACGGGACGAACAGGCGCTAACAGCTTCTTCGAGAAGGTCGTCGAGCTGGAAATCATTCACAATCTCAGGTCAGACTCGAGTGGGATCGCCGGAATCTGGAAGATTGTGCTCAGGGACCCCAGAGCTTCGCCTAGGACCCTTCTTCGCTCTGAAGCAGGGAATTGGTGGTCCGCTTTTTCTCGTATCAAAGTGCTTTCGAAAGGACCGGAGGGGATTGTTGCCTACGTCGAAATGGGTCCGGATAAAACGGCGCCTCATGGTCGACCTCTGGAAGTGCATTTCATCTCCATGGGATACAGGAACGGAAAGGTCAGATTGGTAGTCTTAGGAGACACGGGTGAGTTGCGGAGGCTCCTTCATCAGATGACCGAAGATGGAATGGAATACAAGGTTTTGGATGTGTCAGATGCAAGATTCGAACCCAATTCGCCCCTCTCAGGGCTCACGCCAGCGCAACGAAAAACAATACTGACCGCGTTCGATGGCGGCTATTACGACCTGCCAAGAAGGATTGATTCCTCGCACATTGCGATGAAGCTGGGACTCGACAAATCTACGGTGGCGGAACACCTGAGGAAGGCCGAGCGGACCATGATGAGAAAGGCGATCGGAGGAGATGGAAAACCATAGTTGGAACTCCTCGCCCAGTTCACATAGACCAACCCTCCGCAAAAGCGAAAGTCATGCGCCCCACTGGCGGGGCAGAACCGATATAACGTGGTCATCTCCTGTCAGTACGCATGAAATTCCTAGTCTCTGCCGAGAGTGTGGATTACGGAGGACCTGTCAGCCCAAAGGACGCTGTCGCCTTCTTCGAGAACCTGGTTATTCCGAGCTTCCAGATGCTCGAGAAGTGGGAAAAGGAGGGAAAAATAACAGGCGGAGGTTTCGCCGGACAAAGGGCG
>JAPCJK010000073.1 GCA_027886975.1 Nitrososphaerota archaeon | reverse complement strand
TTCGGGCCGCGGACTGCTTCGCGGACCTGCTTCCCGAAGGGCTCCGTCTCCTGAGCCTTCCATCCTTTTTCGAACTTGCTGCTCATCGTGATATCCGAACTGATATGCGAACGTTCGGACATGACTGACTGTGGCAAGAACCGTTGACTTCCTGCTTAAGGAATTTCACCAAGAGCCAGTGAAGAAAAGGTGTGAGAGCTCCCGCTAGTCGATCTTGTACCGCTTGGCGATCTTCACTATGACGAAGACGACGAGAACTACGATGATGAATGTGATTACGGCAATCAGGAAGTCGCCTATGCGGAAGGTTTGACCCGCGAAGCCTTCGGTTAGTGTACTTAGGTCACCCACGCTGCTAAGCGGGATGCCTACGAGCGGGAGGATCAGGTCCTTGACAAGGGCCTGGACCAAGCCACCAAGATAGACGGCTAGAATGAAAGCAACGGCGAGTCCGAGGACCTTATACTCGGAGATGAACGCCTTGAACTCCGCCGGGAGGCCTTTGGGCGGGGGCGGCGGCGGGGGATGTGTGAGGAGCTCTCTAATTTTCCGAAGTTCTGCAAGCATCTCCTCGTCAGGAGGCACAGTCAGGGTTCGGATACAGGAGATATGACTCTTGCGGCCCTGCCCGCTCGGAGGGTTAATCCGCATGCACGAACACAGCCTGACACGAGGACCCGCTTCGTTTGGTGCAGACTTCTGCGAGAGTCAGACGCGGGTATCTCTACGCTTTCTTGGCAGCAATATGCGGGGGAGCCACTCCGACCCTGGGCAAGTTTTCACTCGTTGAAAACGGCCCCGTTCAGGTCTCAGCCATCGCGTTCATTCTGTCTGGTCTAATGCTTGTCCTGGTGAAGCCCAAGGAGGTCCCCGACAGGAAGAGTCTGAAGTTCGTAGTCTTCTTCGGACTCATCGGAGCAGCCCTGGGGCCCGTCCTCTACCAGACTGGATTGAACGCCACGACCGCGGTCAACGCATCTTTGCTTTCCAACGGTGAAGCGCTCTTCACAACGCTGATTGCATTTGCAGTCTTCGGGGAAAGGCTCCCAGGGAAACAACTTGCCCGGGGGTTGTTGATAGTCGTAGGGATTGCACTGGTCACGACAAACCTCGACCTCGCCGGCGTGCAATTCTACCAGGGCCTTGAAGGCAACCTGCTAATTTTGGGATCAATGTTCATCTGGTCCATTGAGAACAATCTGATCATATCTCCGACCCAAAGGTTCGGCCCTGCTCTCATCACCAAGTTCAGGAACCTGATCGGTGGGGGAGTGGTGATTGTGGCCATGGGGGCCCTCGGACTCGGCCTGAGCCTGTCACTCACTTGGCTCGTCTACATGATTCTCCTTTCGCTTGCGCTGGCAGGGACCTCTTACCTAGCAATCAGCGCGCTCTGTGACATTGGAGCAATTCGCGCGATTTTGGTCTTCTCCACGTCGACGATATTCGGGGCAGTCTTCGCACTTGTTTTCTTGAGGGAGCAGATCACGGCCGTCCAGCTCACCGGGGGAGCGCTGATCATGCTCGGAGTCTACTTGCTGCAGCGCGCCGAACGCCGGCTTCCAATCGCAACCTCCTCGGGAACTTAATAGCCTCAAACGGGCGGGCGTGGACTCGAATGGCGTCTGAAGTTGGCCTGGGGCTGATAGGCGCCGGAGCCATTGGGCGCGTGCACGCAAGAAACATCCAGACAAGCATCAAGGGGGCGCGGCTGGCTGCGGTCGCCGATGTAGACCAGAACGCCGCCAAGGCCGTAGCTGGGGACGCGAAGATATTTTCAGACTATCACGAAATGATAAGGAACGATTCGGTTGATGCTGTCATTGTCTGCACCCCACCCTTCCTGAAGATGGACATTACCAAGGCAGCGACGGAGGCAGGAAAGGCCGTTTTCTGCGAGAAACCCATCGCGGTCACACTGGAGGACGCGGACAAGATGGTGGGACTGGTCAAGGGCGCGAGAATAAAGTTCCAAGTTGGATATCAGCGAAGATTCGACCCTTCATATCTGAAAGCCAGGATTGCTATGGAAAGCGGCGAGCTCGGAAAACTCCTCTTGCTGAAGGAACACAACAGGGACCCGCCAGGCCCTATCCTCGGATGGTCAACCATTCCTTCCAAGAGCGGCGGGATCTTCCTTGACACCACCAGCCACGACTTCGACGCCGTGAGGTGGCTCTCGGGGAGCGAAGTGGAACGGGTGTACGCCGAAGGGGCCGCCCTGGTCTACGACGAACTTGCGAAGAACGGGGACTTCGACACGACGACAGTATTAATGAAGCTCACGAACGGCGCCCTCGCATACGTCGACTCATGCTACAATACCGTCTACGGCTTCGACGCAAGGCTGGATATGCTGGGAACAAAGGCAGCCGTTTCGGTGGACATAGGAGAGAGGTCCTTCGCCCATATCAGAACCAAGGCAGGGACTAGCAACGAGTACTTCGACGGGTTTGCTTCGAGATGGGCCCAGGCCTACAGAGATGAAATCGAGGACTTCGCGGATTGCGTGAGGACCGGGAGGGACGTCAGGGTCGACATAAACGACGGGCGCGAAGCACTGAAGATCGGCCTTGCCGCGAGGGCTTCAATCGCCGAAGGGAGGCCTATGCCTGTGAAAAGAGACTAGATCCACTACATCAGGGGAGTCAGGTAGTCGAAGTTCTTCTTGACGGACTCCTCCACCGATATCTTGTGGGCGAAGTCCACCTCTACCATAAGCCATCCCGTGTATCCGACCTTTTTCAGCGTGGACATCATGCCGGGGAAGTCGCACAGCCCCTCACCGAGGTCGACGAAGTCGTTGTCGTAGTCGATGTCCTTGGGGTCCTTCTTGACCCTGAGGTCCTTGAAGTGCACCAAGCATAGCCTGTCCTTGTAGCGCTCGATGAACGCAGGAAGGTCCATGCTCAGGGCCTCCTGGTGCGCCGAATCGAAACAGACGTCGAGGGTCGCCGGCTTGCATGCGGCCATTAGTTCGTCAAGCTGGCGGTTGCTCTCCACGTTGCTCTTGACGTGTGGATGAAGCCCCACCTTGAGGCCTCGGTTACCGAATTCCCTCAGGTGCATCTTTGTGACTTCGGCCGCCGCGGCTGCGTCCTTCTCAAAGAGGCAAAGCCAGCCCGATTCAGCACCCATCCTCTGTGCCGCTTCGGCCTGATACGCAGTGTTCTCGTTTATGGCCATGGAAGGGACGGCGAGGCCAGCCTCCTCCGCGATGTCCTTGACCATCTCAGGCTTCTTCATCAGTTCCTCGGGGAGCAGGTTGTACTCTATGCCGACGCCCTCGTAACCCGTGTCAGCTATCGAGCCCACGACTCTACGGAAAGTCGGGACGTCTTTGATCTGTCCCCATGCAATCGCGCTACATGATAATTTCATCGAAGGCATCGTGATGCCGTGCCCGGGCCTCTCTAGCTGGTGAAGCTGACAGTGTTGAATATCGCGGTCGAGGACTGCCCGCTGTAAACGGGGTCCACATAGAAGTTGGCGACTGTGCCCTTGTCCCAGACCACAGAGCCAGCTCCGAAGAAGGGCTTGATGGTTCCCAGCCAGATGTAGGGCGCGTCGTTGTACGCCTGCAGCTGGGCCGCCGTGCACAGATTGATCAGCTGAGTGGTGTCAGAGACTGTGGTCCACGCGTTCACGCACTTCTGGACTGTCGGGTTCGCATAGATCGCCCAGTTGTTGGAAGATGTCGCGTTGCTCACGGTCAGGAGCCAATTGTCAGCGGGGGTGTCCGCCGCGGGCGCGAAGGTCCCCGTTCCGAACCAGCTCATCTGCGAAATCGTGCTTGCGTCTGCGAGCGCGGTGGAGTATGAGCATGTCCCGCCGGTCAGTGGGCAGCCGTATTGCGACGAAGGCGTGACTATTACGTTCACACTAAGGCCAATCGCGGCCAGGTCGTTCTGGATAATCTGGCCTGTATCGATGCAGTACCCACAGCCGTTTACAACCCTGAACTCGATAGGCGGCAGAGTAGCTGGGTTGATCCCAGCATCAGACATGATTTTCATAGCCAGAGTGGTGTTAAACTGATACTGCGGTAGGTTGCCCAAGTCGTAGAACTGACTGAAGACCGGGTACTCGGGACCGACCATGGGCGACAGCCCTCCGAAGAAGACTTTCTGTGAAATATCACTGTAATTGATCGCGTGAACTATCGCCTGTCTTACCGCGGTTATGTTCGTAGGTGAGCGGTGCGTGTTCATCGCGACCGCGACATAGACCGCTGCCTTGTCCGGGAACAGGAATGTCCCGTACTTCGTTGGGTTGGATAGGATGAGCCTGTAATCCTGGGTCAGGATGCCTGCAATCTGTGCTTGCCCTGTAGACAGGTCCGTGTATCTAGCGATGTCGCTGCTTTTGAAATTGACGATGACCGTCTTTGCATGGCCAGGGTCAATGTAGGGGTTCGCCTTTATCGCCGCCGGGGTCAGGCTCGCACCCCAATAGGTGGGGTTTTGCTTGAACTTCGCAAAGCTGTTCTCAGAATAGCTGTCGAAGACGTAGGGCCCCGTTCCCGGAATCGGGTGGCCGTTGAAGTATGGGTTGAACGCCGCTGGCGTCCCAAAGCCGCCGTGCTGCATGAGCCACTGAGTGTCGAAAATAAGCCCCACGTAAACCACTATGGTTCCAAGGAAGAAGCCGAACGGTGCCTTCAGGTGGAAGACTATCTGCGAAGAGGAAGGCGCGTAAATCGGCCAGGAGGTGTCGGACATGACAGCGACTGCGGAGGCTCCGGGCGTGATCAATCCAGTCTGATTGATCATTGCCATTGTGGACGGCCCGAAGTTCACGTGCGAGAAGTCAAAGATATCGTAGGACTCGAAGAAGGAGCCCGAACTGTTCCCAGACAGGTAGTAGAATCCGTACATTTGCATCCAGATGTCGTAGGCGGTAACCGGGTTCCCGTCAGAGAATTTTATTCCGGGTTTGAGGTTGAAAGTATAAGTCTTCTGGTCGGCCGACACTGTCCAGTTCTGCGCTAGAACCGGTAGATACTGGACTGAGCCCTTGCTGTACAAAGTGCTCGCGTTCACGGTTACCAGCGGCTGATAGACTGTGTACGTGAGCCAGTTCGGGTATGGGACTTCTCCGATGGCAGCCAGCTGGTTGAAGTCAGCTGCCGGCGAGGCGCCGGGCCAGAACACATCATCGATTGTCAGTGTGTCATGTAGCCCGCCCTGGGCCGAGGATGTGCTGGTCGTGCGAGTGCTGGACGTGCTTGTAGAGCTGGTGCTTGAAGTGGAAGTGGAGATTGTGCTAGAAGTGCCCGTAGAGGTTGATTTGCCTCCTCCCGAAGTGGTGACAAGGTAGGCGCCGACTCCAGCCACCGCGACCAAGACGATGATTACGGCAGCGATTACTCCGCGCGCGACTGCGATGCGCGACTTCGATAAATGCAAGCGGTACAACCGGAGCGACCTGAATAACTTATTTAAGCATTCCACGTAAATCGGGATTCTACTTCGGAACCGTCTTGCTCGAAAAGTGGCAAGCGACAAGGTGCTCAGGGCCGACTTCCTCGAGTGGGGGGGAGATTTCAGAGCATATTCCTTCCGCGTAGGGGCAGCGGGGGTTGAACTTGCATCCAGGCGGCGGACTTATCGCGCTCGGAACCTCGCCGGTAATCTCCGTGCTGAGGAGGTTGCGCTTCCACGGGTCAGGGTCCGGGGCCGAGGCGATCAGCGCCATTGTGTAGGGATGCCTCGGCCGCTCAGTCACCTCTTTGGTCGGCCCTGACTCCACTATGTTCCCTGCGTACATCACCGCGACGATGTCGGAGAGATACCTGGCGACCGCAATGTTGTGAGTTATCAGCATGTAGGAGAGGTCGAACTTGTCCTGCAGCTCTACGAGGAGACGAAGTATCTGGGCCTGGACGGATGCGTCGAGGGCCGACGTAGGTTCGTCTAGTATGAGCAGCTTGGGATGCGTCGAAATGGCCCTGGCTATTGCAACCCTCTGCTTCTGCCCGCCGCTCAGTTGACGAGGCAGCCTGTCTAAGAAATCCTCCCCCAGGCCCACTGCGACCAGGCTTCTCGTTGCCTCCGTCTCAACGTCGGCTTCGCTCATGTCGGTCAGACCTCGGAGTGGCTCCTCGATGATCCGCCCGACCCTCATCCGCGGGTCCAGGGATGAGTCTGGGTCCTGGAAGACCATTTGCATCCTCTGGTAGGCCTTCCTCCGGTCTGAGCCAGGAACGCCGATCATCGCCCCGTCAAGGTGGATTTCTCCGCTTGTAGGTTCGGTAAGGAGCGCGACCGTCCGGGCGAGGGTCGTCTTCCCGCAACCTGACTCGCCCACTATGGCCAAAGTCTTGCCTCGCGGGATGGAGATTGAAACTCCGTCAACTGCCTTGACCGTAACTTTCTTGCCCTTCGAAAGGAACCTGGTCTGGCCGGACCTTTGGTAGTGCTTCTTCAGGTCCACGGTCCTCAGGATGGGAGTCTCATTCGCCATGTAGGAAACAAGCCACCTTGTGCCCCTCATCGACCTCAAACAGCGGGGGGACGCGCTCAGAACAAACCTTCATGGCGTACTTGCATCGAGGCTGGAACCTGCATGCATTGACGTCGAATCTCAAGTCCGGCAGAGACCCCGGTATGGGACTCAGCTCGGAACCCTTCCGGTCGCCTTTGGGAATGCAGGAAAGGAGTCCCTGAGTGTACGGGTGCAGCGGCTTCGAAAAGAGTTCGAAGACGCCCGCGTCTTCTACGATCCTGCCCGCGTACATGACGATGACCCGGTCGGCGACCTGGGAGGCGACGGCGAGGTCGTGGGTCACCAATATGATAGTAGTGCCAAGTTTGTCTTTGATCTCTTTCATCAGCTTCAGGACCTGCGCCTGGGTCGTCACGTCGAGGGCGGTCGTCGGCTCGTCAGCTATGAGCAGGGCAGGCTGCTGGGCTAGAGCCATTGCTATCATCGCCCTCTGCCTCATCCCGCCGGAGAGCTCGAAAGGATAGCGGGAGACGACATCTTTCGCGTCGGCTATCCTTACCAGCGAAAGCATAGCTTCAACCTCTTCCGCCACGTCATCCGGAATCCTGGCCCGCCCAAACGAGGGCATCGATGGCCTGCCGGGAAGGGGGCGGGAGCGTGCCCCTGCCTCGACGTCTGCCTTGTGCCTTCTCGACTTTCTTAGTTTGATTGCTTCAACCAGCTGGAAGCCGACGGTCCTAAGCGGGTTGAGGCTGGTGAGGGGCTCCTGGAATATCATGGCAATCTCCGAGCCTCGGTAGTTCCTCATTTCCTTGGGCCTCAGACTCGCCAGGTCCACTCCTTTGTAGGCAATCGAACCAGACGAGAACCAAGCCGACCCGGGGGGGAGCAGCCCAATGATTGAAAGGCCGAGGGTCGTCTTCCCGCAGCCAGACTCGCCGACCACCGCGAGGAACTCTTCGCTCTTTACGCTCAAGGTGACAGAATTTAGGGCCTTGAGCTGCGAGCCCCGCGAATTGTAGTTGACCGTCAGGTCCGAGACTTCAAGAAGGCTGGCCAACTATCTCTTCTCCATCGTCTCCTTGATCCCGTCCCCGAGAAGGCTGAAGCCGATGACTCCCAACGAGATCATTAGGCCGGGAAACAGTGGGAGCCAAGGAGCGGAGAGGACGTAGGCGTTGTAGTCGCTCACCATCAGGCCCCAGTCAGGGTAGGGGTATCGGACCGCAAGGCCGACGTAGGCCAGGCCGGAATAGGTGAGTATTACGGTGCCGATGTCAAGCGTCGCGTACACCAGCAATGTCCCCGATATGTTGGGAATCACGTGCTCGAAGATCAGCTTGCGCGCCTTGAGCCCAGAAAGCCGGGCCGCTTCTATGTAATTCTGGTGCGCCACTTTGAGGGCCTCCCCCCGGGCGAGCCTGGCGTAGGGGGGCCACCAGACGATGGCCAGGACGATCATCATGTTTGTCACCCCAGACCCGAGAAGAAGGGCGATGACCATGGCTAGGACGAGAACCGGAAGCGCGAAGAACACGTCGGTGAACCGCATTAGAAGTTCGTCGGCTATCCCGCCGTAGATCCCTGCAAAACTCCCAAGGACGGACCCTACGGCCAGCGCGGAGGCGACGACCACATACCCCACGGCCACGTCGTTGGGCATGGCGTAGATGATCCTGCTGAACAGGTCGCGCCCAAGGCTGTCGGTACCGAAGGGATGCGCCAAAGATGGCGAGGCGAGGAGCGGCCCCACGTTCTGTTGAATCGGCGAGTAGGGGACCACCTGGAGGTTTAGGAGAATACCGGCTTCCACGACCAGACTGGTTACAGCGAAGGCGAGCACTATCACAGCCCCCAGGGCAGCTTCGCGGTTCGATCGCAAGAGGGAGGCGACCTGCCTGAGCCTGGAGCCCAAGGCGTCGGGGTCTTTACGAGGGGGAGTGGTGGCCGACTTGCTTTTCACCCTAGCCTGATCTGCGGGTCGACGTAAGCGTAGAGAACGTCAGCCACAAAGTTCGTAGCCACAATCACGACTGCGAAGACGAGGGTCGTTGCCAGGACCCCCGGGTAGTCCAGTCCAGCCAGCGCGGTCACGACGAACTGCCCCATGCCCGGATATGCGAAGACGCTTTCAACGAAAATTGTCCCGGTGATCAGGAACGTCACAATCAAAGATGAGATCGTGATCAGCGAGACGGACGCGTTTGGCAGGGCGTGCCTGAAGAACACGGCTCCCTCGCTCAATCCCTTGGCTCTGGCGGCCCTGATGTAGTCGGTCTGCATGACCTCAAGCAGAGAGCTGCGGGCGACCCTCGTTATGATGCCAAAGGAGGCAAGCGCCAACGAGAAGCTGGGGAGCAATACGTGGACCATCGCGCTCTGGAAGTATGCCAGGTTCCCTTCAAGGAGGCTGTCCAAGATCGGAAGGCCGGTGATGATGCTCGGTGTAGTCAGGCTGACGTCGTAGGCCCCCCCGCTGGGGAGTATTCCCAGGTAAAAGGAGAAGACGATCAGCAGGATGACAGCGATAAAGTAAGGGGGCGACGAATACCCTCCAAGGTAGAAGAGGCGGATGGCATTGTCAGCCGGCGACCTGTAGTATCTTGCAGCCAATATCCCGAGCAGGAGGCCCATCGCCAGGGAAAAGATGAAAGAAAAGAAGACGATTTGGAGGGTGAAGGGGAGAGTCTCGGAAATGACCTGGCCGACGGGGATGAACCCCCTGGACGGCGAAATTCCAAGGTTCCCTTGCAGCATGTTCACCAAGTAGTAGAAATATTGGACCGGAATAGAATCAGTCAGATGATATTTCTGGGCGTATGCCGCAGCAAGGTTCGGAAACTGCGCGGCCGACCTTCCCAGCCACGCTTGCAGGACATTTCCTGGTATTAGGTGGGAAAGAACGAAGGTAATCGTAAGCACGCTTGCCAGGACCAGGACGGCGAAGAGGAGCCTCCTGAGCGCGAACCTCAGCAGGTTCAAACAGGTTTTTGGCCCGTTTGGAACTTAAAAGTATTCCCGGCTAGTCGCAGACCGCGAATCTTGTTGGGCGTTAAATAGACCAGCCAGCTTCACCTTTGATTGTCTGAGGCCTCGCAAGAGGGACGCCTCGTCTGGCCGCCAACCAAAGAGGACCTTGAGAGGCTCTACCTAAATCAGAAGCTTTCAGCCGCAAAGATTGCGAAGGCTTACGGCCTGAAATACAAAAACGCGAAGGTCGCGGAATCGACGGTCCTCTACGAGCTGAAGAAGAACGGGATCAAGAGAAGGGACAGGGCGGACCACTCGAGGAAGGTCACCGAGGCAATGGTGGACGAGTGGGTAGGCAGGTACAGAGCTGGGGAATCCCTAAAGCAAATCGCAGGGGAGGGACTCTCTCCGGTCTCGGTGTTCCTACATCTGCGGAAGCGGGGCCTGCAATTGAGGGACAAGGTCGAGGCGCAGATTCAGGCGGTGACGAAACACGAGAGACGCCCTTTCGACGGGTCTGAGACAGATCGGGCATATCTGGTAGGATTCACGAAGGGTGATTGTCAGACAATTCGACACGGCCGTGCGATCCGAGTTCGGACTTCGACGACGCATCCCGGTATGGAGATTTTGTTTGACGACTTGTTTGGTAGATTTGGTTTAGTTCACAGGTATCCTAGAAAATCCAAACTGACCGGCTATGAATGGAGTTTGGAGGTTGATTTGCATCCCTCCTTTGGATTCCTTCTCCAGAGTATTGAGGAGGCCATGCGAGAGTTTGGCCGTTCAGCGGCGACCTTCTTCAGTTTTCTCTCTGGATTCCTCGATGCTGAGGGCACCATATACTTTCACAGGAAGGGCAAGGGGGGCGCCTTCGAGGTTTCGTTTGCGAACTCAAACGTTAAGATTCTGATTTGGATTCAACGTCTATTGGCCGAAGTTGGATTGCACTCAAGCACATACACGTTCGACCAGAAAGAGAATCGCTTTGGTTACGGAGAACATGGTACAATTTCTAGGCTCTGCATTTTCAGAGCCGAAGATGTTGTGCGCCTACTTGGACTGATGCGAGTTCGTCATTCTGAAAAAATTGCCAAGGC
>JAPCJK010000072.1 GCA_027886975.1 Nitrososphaerota archaeon | reverse complement strand
GCCGAGGTCTTCGGCAGGGCGAACCTGGTCCTTATTTCAGGCTCAAGTACCTTGCCGCCCTTTTCCTGGATGAAGTTCAGCACTTGCACGTCGTCCGGCCTGAGCTCGCCGCTGATGGGGCCTAGGCCCCGCCTCCTCCACCACCTGAATGACAGGCCTCCGACCGCAACGGCCAACACAAGCGCCCCTATCTCTCCAAACAATACCAGGTAAGACCCCGCAGGGCCTCCCTGCGTGCCGCCTCCGGTCGAGGTCGACGTGACACTCCCGAGCGAGACGCCATAGCTGATCTTCCAAGTCCCTTGCGCGAGAGTCACCACTGGCGACATGTTCGTCTCGTTTATTGAGTACGGAGGCCCCGAAACAGAACTCAAGCTGGAGAATTGTGGGAGGACGACCGTCGAATTGGACCGCGAGGTGAAGGCGAGGGTCCACAAGATGCCGTTCTTAGATGTCAGGCCGTTCGTGTCATATCGCAGGGTCACCATCGTGGCGCCGAGAGTATAGACTGTCAAGTTGGAGCCTCCCGACGGGAATCCATACGAAAGCGGGGACCCGTTCTGGTCCGTAGCGACCAGGTAAGAAACCACAGACGAAAGCAGAGGCAATACAACCGTGGTGGCCTTCGAGCTCGAAGCAACGACCTGTGTCACGTTTACGTAGCCGTCCGAGTAGACACGCAGGGTCAAAGAATCACCCCCTGCGGCGGCCGAGAGGGGCGAAAGGGTGAGGAGGACAATGACACTCAGCAGCAAGAGATCCCAACGATTCAAGCCCTTGAGTTCCAATTCGACACGTTATCAGTCCCGCTAAAAGCGTGCCGGAGTCTTTCGTTACTGTATCCCTGTTGGCTGGTGGCAGGAGTAATTGGACGGAGAAATTGCTGCGTTCGTAGCCGATGTGCTTGCGAAATTATAGACTATGGTGAACTGACCCCCGTTGGGCAGCGATTGCACAGCAATTGAAAGGTCCACGTTCGTCAGAGTTGCAGAAGGCGGACTGATTGTGAACGGCATAAACAGGGTCTGGTTGCTTGCCACTTTGGTCAGCTGAGTTTCGCACACCGGGGTGTTGGCGGAATCCGAGGCCGGAGAAGTAAGCTGGGCGTAGAGGGGGAGGTAGCTGCCGTTAAGCCATCTCAACTGGAAGGCGAACTCCGTGCCGTTGAACGATGACGAGACTACTCTCGCATATTGATCGAATGGTCTTTGCTGCGCGGGAAAGCTGTCGTTGGTCAAAGCAAGGTATCCCACGTACAGTCCGAAAATGGCGGCGCCGACTACCGCGGTTATCACCAGGGCCCTTGACCTTGAGCGGCCCCTCCGCTGCGTTGAGCCTCTCCCGCTATCTGAGGTCGTCAAGCTTCGCGGAGGAACGCATGAGGGAAAGTATCCTGTCAAAATATGTTGCGAGGGCTTCTCTGAATTTGGCGCTGTTCCATTCCGGCTTCGCGTTCTCCAGGAACTCTTCAATCCAGACGAACTCGTGCTCGGACTTCTCTCCGAGAGCGGACAGGAAAGATTCATTCCTGTAGTACATTTCGCTCCCCTTTTCGAAAAGGGTCCTCCTTTTCAGCGAGGCGATTGCGAAGGCGTTCCTGTTCAGCAGTCCTGCATCCATCACCGGGTCCCCCGAGGGCCTGTCGGAGACCCACTCCGAGAAGAACCTCTTGGCCATGTCCCGCTCTTTTTCTCCCATCACGGCGAACACTATGTCGTCAACCAAAATGTTCTGCAGGTGGTTGAATGCGTCCACCAAGTATTCCGTTTCCTTGGCACGCAGCCCGTCTTGCTCTCTCAGCCCATCGAGGACCTCGTCCAAGACCTCCCCGTCGTGAGAGCAAGCTCCCTTCTCGGTAAAGTAAACGTGAGACAGCTCGTGCAACACTAGCCCGCCGAGCATTTCTGAATCCAGCGCCCATTCGGAGATCATGATCTTATGCACCTGCCCCTCCTTCTTCGCATATCCCATTATTGCGAGGTTCGGCTCGACATTGAGCGTCACCTTGGACCTCACCGCGTATCCCTTCTGTTTCATTCTTTCCATCGCCCATTCGAGGGTGTTTTGTAGCGACTTGTCAGTGCTCGCCGCGTGCATCTTTCTCCGACCACGCGCCTGTGCACACGGATAAACATCTCGGTCGGCCCGCATGGCAAGAGCAATCTATAGCAACGCTATTCTATCGGAGAAGGTAGTAACGAATCATGTCGTTCAGAAGATGGACCGCGGGGATACTTGCAATTATGGGAGGGGTGCTAATGCTTGGGAGCGGCTACACCTCAAGAGGCTTCCTCTACATGGCTCTTGGTTACACTGAGCCTCGCATCATCGACTTCCTTAACGGGATCGTCGCCGACGCAGCTGTCCTTACAATTGCTATCCTGGAGCTCATCATCGCCCTTGGAGGAGTTTCCGTCGCCGTTGGGGGCATCATCATCTTGGCTCGTCACTCGACGACAGGCAGGATTCTGATCTTCCTAGGAGGGGGAGCAGGCTTCATTGGCCTTTTGATTTCCTTCGGATATTCGACATTCAAGCTAGGTGGCCTTGGCCCATCTCTTTCTTACCTTCCCTACTGGCTCGGATTGGCATTTGCGGTCGTCGGGAGGAGACTTGCGAAGGGTGCCTGAAGCGGATTCGGCAGGCCATCGACTCCTTGCTCGAAGCAATGACAAAGCGGGGCGCTCCGGCATTATCGCAGGACATTACACCCTGTCTACGAAGGACGGCAGGTTTCGCCAGCTATTCAGAGAGGCGGTCCGCCGCCCGCCTGAATCTATTCCAAGGATAACGTCTGTCCGGTCTGTCGCGCTCTCGAACCGACCCACGAAGACCACCGTGGGGCTGACCCGGTACTCCAATCTGAAGTTCCTTGTGGTCTTCTCCCGCCCCAGGCAAACGATCACGTTCTACTCCAGCCTCTTCGACGCCTTATCAGACGGGGCCGCCATTGCGGTCATCGCCCACGAACTCGCGCACGCATGGCTGAACGAACATGTCAGGCCCGAGGAATCCCGGAGCAGGGAGCTCGAAGCCGACCGCCTTGCCCGAGAATGGGGGTTCGGAGCGGAACTCAAGGCCCTTGACAAGGAGGCCGAGACCGTCAACGAGTGAAGGGACCATTCACTGGTATATCGTCGTGCTTCCCGACTGTCTTGGTGGGGAAGTCGGGACGGCCTTTGCCCGCAACTCGGTGAGGTCGACGTCGAATCCCGCCGTCGCTGTCAGGACATCGAGCAGCCTGGTGACAGACCTTGCATGTGGGCTCGGCTCACCATGGTCGACCGAGAGCTTGTATCCCCGCATCCCGTAATCCTTAGCCATGGCGACCACCATGGACGCGAAGAAAGGAGCGGGCTCCTCGCTGAGGATCTTCACTCCGTGTTTCTTTAGCTTCGCAACTCCGACCGCGTCGGTCGCGAACCCGCTGACAACCGGGTCCACCTCAGGCGGCAGGGGATTCTCAGCCCACCTGGCACCCACGGAGAAAAGCTCCCTCACCCCCATCTCCTTCGCCTTTGTGAGTAGGAATCGGGCGAACTCGTGCTGCTCGTCCATGGGGCTCGCGTCGCCCGCGAAGAGGACCAAGTCACCTTTACCTCTGCTCATGTAGAAGCTGCACTCGGGGAGTGTCGACACACCGTCATCCCTGACAAGGACCTCCGGAGGAAAGGCCGATGTCCGGATGATCCCAGTCTTCTTGAATTTCATCTTCTTCAGCATGTAATCGGCGAGCTCTCTGGCCTGCGAATACAGCGCTTTGTACTGAGGCATTGACGTCGATACCGCCACAACCATCGTTGTGACCTTGACAGGCTGACCGTCCAACTCCTGGAAATCGAGCCACATGCCGAGGAACCTGGGCGAGACGAGCATCTGCGCGTATTTAACCCTCGCCGAGAATTCTCAAAAAACAACGAATGGATTTTAAATATACGGAACTATGAATGCGAAACACCGGTTCATGAAAGCCTACTGGAAAACGCTTTCTCACAATGGAGTAAACTTCCCCGAGCCTTATCAGCCCGAGGGGCTCTCAATCGCGCTGAGGGGTAGGGAAGTCCCTCTCGCTCCTCTTGCGGAAGAGATGGCCTACCAGCTCGCCAAGAAGAAGGACACCCCCTACATCCAGGACCCGGAGTTCGCGTCGAATTTCATGGGCGACTTCGTCAAGCAACTCCCGTCGTGGTGCCGCGGTGCCAAGTTCTCTGATTTCGATTTCTCGCAGTTATTCAGGAAGGTCGACCGCCAGAAGGCGTCCAAGGAAGGTATGTCGAAGGAAGAGAAGAAGAAACTTGCCAAGGTCCGGAAAGAAAAAAGGGAGGAGCTCAAGGCGAACTACGGAAAGGCTTCCCTCGACGGGAAGGAGGTAGACATAGCGAACTGGCTGGTCGAGCCCCCCGGCCTCTTCATGGGGAGGGGTCAGCACCCGCTTAGGGGGAGATGGAAGCCCAGGGTCCAGCCCTCCGATGTCATCCTGAACCTAGGCGAATCGGCACCAACCCCGCCAGGCGACTGGAAGGAGGTGGTTAGCGATCACAACTCAATGTGGATGGCCAAATGGATCGACAAGCTTACGGAGAAGGAAAAGTACGTCTGGCTGCACGAAAGCTCGCCCATCCAGCAGTCCAGAAGCAGAGCGAAGTATGACAATGCCCGCAGAGTCGGAGCGAACCTGCAGCGGATCCGCTCGAAGATATTCAAGGACCTAGACTCGAAGGACGAAACCGCCCGCCAGGTCGCCACTGTCTGCTACCTGATCGACACGCTGGGAATGAGGGTCGGGGACGAGAAAGACGAAGACGAAGCGGACACCGTCGGTGCGAGCACCCTGAGAGTCGAACACGTCAACCTAAAAGAGAATGTGGCCGAATTCAACTTCCTCGGCAAGGACAGTGTTGCCTGGCGCAAGTCTGAGACTCTACCACCATCCGTAGCCAGGAATCTCCGGGAGTTCACGTCGGGCAAGGGCCCAGAGAGCGAAATCTTCCACAATGTCAGCTCAGGGCTCGTCAACCAATTCCTCTCCTCCATCGTCGCCGGGGCAACTGCCAAGGTCTTCAGGACCTACCATGCCACTGCCAGGGCGAAGGAGGTGCTGGTGTCCAAGGACGTGAAGACTGCGGACGAGCTCGACAAACTCTATCACGCCAGGGAAGCGAACCTGCAAGCGGCTATCTTCTGCAACCACCAGCGGACCCCACCAAAGACTTGGGAAGAGTCGTTGTTGAAGAAACGCCAAAAGTTGGAGGAGGCGAAGGCCAAGAAGGACACAAAGCGGGTCGCAAGGCTCCAGCGCGAGCTTGACTTCTATCTGCGAACCAAGAACTACAACCTGAACACGGCAATGAAGAACTATATCGACCCCCGCGTCTACAAGTCATGGTGCGACTACGTCGGAATTGACTGGGCCAAGGTGTACAGCAAGTCCTTGCAGAAGAAATTCACATGGGCTGCCCAGTCCACGCAGAAGTGGGAACCCGAAGTGCCTGCCGAACTAAAGCCTCTTGCTGCGGCGCGACGAGTCGGCGAGCACTCGCCATAGCTCATCCTCTGGCGCCGAACGGACGATATTCCTACGCCCACCCTTTCGGACCAAAACACGCATTTCCTTCTTGGTGAACCTCCCGACGGCCGTCGCTTTGCAAATCGGAGAGAGGACCCTTTGAAGATCTTTCTCTCTTCCCTGTTCCACCGACAGCAGGAGCGCCCCTGAACCTATGAGCTTCAGCGGGTCAATTGAGAGTTTCCTACAAAGTGCCCCCGTCTCAGGAGCCACTGGGACCAGCTTCTCGTGCAGCTCGAAGCCTAGACCAGAGGCCAGAGACATCTCAAAGACGGCCCCGAGGACTCCTCCCTCGGTGCAATCGTGCATGGCGTGAACGTACCCCGTGCGGTATGCAGCGACCGCTTCGTCCACAACGCTAATGTCCTCGAGGAATTTTCCACCCCCAAGTACTGCTGTCCCTTCTAGTCCCGCGGACTTCGTCAGCATGATAGTGTCGTCCTGCTTTGCGTCTTGCGAGGAAACATAATCGTCCACGAAACAGAACGCAGTAACGACGACAATCGGGCGGGTAAGGCCCTGTGTAACCTCTGTATGGCCTCCTACGATGTTGATTCCGATTCTCTTTGCTTGAGTATGTATCTGGACGGCCAGCCTCTTCACATCCCTTACATTCGCGCCTTCTGGCAAGAGGACCACGGACTCGGCGAACTGAGGCCTGGCGCCACTGGTGGCTACATCGTTGGCACTCACGCTAACCGCATACCTTCCTATGTTCTCGACGACGCCTGTCACCGGGTCGGCAGAAACAATCATGTATTTTCCGTCGACCTTCACCGCAGCGAAATCGAGCCCCGCCTTGGGGGGAGTAACAATCTTGTCTGAAGGTGCTCCAGTCAACCTAAGGACCGCCGAGCTGAGGATATCGATGGGGAGCTTCCCCAGCGAAAGCCGCTTCATTGTTTACGACTACCAGATGAAACGTCCGTGGTAGGAGCCCACAGCCCGCGTCCACGAGTGATGCGCTTGATGCTTCTTACTAGCGGGACAGCGACGAGGAGCCCGATGAGCGCCTGAGCCACATTAAACGGGACCTCAGCCGCCGGAGCCAGCGTGGCCACGACCGATGCGGGGGCTATCAGAGTAAGAATCAACGACTCGTAAAGATAGTACCCGGCGACCATCTCTGACCCGCCCACGAGCACCGACATGACGCTTTGACCGGATTTTACCTCAATTCGTGTCGCAACAAAGGCGATAATGACGAAGGCCACGGTACCAAGGACTGGCCAAAAGAGCAGTGGCACCTGCAAGTCAAAAGCATAGGACGGGATATTCCAAGCACCACCAAGGGTGATCATGAAATCCCCCGACAGGAACTCAGACCCTATGTAGGCGAGTGCCAAGCAGAATACCAGGCCGAAACCAAGAGTGATACCTCGCCATCCCGATCTTGTGACCTTGGGGAATGTCCTCGTCCCCAGGTATCCTACAATGAATCCCTCTATGCCCTTGATCACTAGAGTTCCGGGCGCAAAGTAGGGAGCTCCAAGAGACAGGTCTGAGATCATCGAACCTACTCCTCCTGCAAAGGCTCCGACGTAGGGGCCCATGAGCAGAGCGCAGGTGTACACCATTATCTCCCCGACGTTGAAGTAACCTGTAGTTGCTGGGATGTAGATTGTGAAGACTGATGTCGCAGCAGCCACGAACGCGGTGAAGATGGCTGCGCTCGCCAGAGTTTGGGAATTCATTTCTTCGGCGAGCGCACCGTGTGCATCAGTTATCCTTTACGGCGAATCCTAGTCCAAAGACTCAGTGAGGTGGGCCAGACTATCGGTGACGAACATTGGATGGGCGCCCTGAGGCATGGGTTCGTTGTACCTATTGACCCATGCAGAAGCAATTCCCATTTCATTGGTGGGGATGATGTCGTGGTAGATGCTCTGCGCAACATGCAAGACCTCCTCCTTCCTCGCACCCGTATTCTTCATGAACCTCAACCAATGCCCAGGGCTCGGCTTGTAGCTGCCTACTTCCTCAGCAGTCACGAACCCATCCACCTCCAGCCTGTGATTCCGAATGGTCTCCTCGAGGAGGTCTATGTCAACATTCGAAAGGATGTACCTCTTGCATCCCCTTTTCCCCTGTTCGTGCAAGAATTCCTTCGTATCTGCGAACGCCGGCCAAGTGGGGACCGAAGCCGCGAACTTTCGGGCTGCGTCCTCCGTCACCTCGACTCCGAGCTGGCCCGACAGCGAAATCGCGGTCCTTCGCAGCACCTCCCTGTATTTCTTGTACGATGATTCCTGCTCCTTCTCAGCCATCACATAGGCGTCGAGCAGGGCTTGACCCCGGATACCAAGGTCCCCGACTGCGGCCAACAGCGATGACTCGATGCCTGTTCGCCAGTCGATTAGCGTCCCATAGCAATCGAACGTCAGGTAGCGGAATTTCATCGGGGCGTCCTCGATGACAGGATTTTCAGCCCTGCTATCGCGAGCCCAGTCGGGATCCAAAGGGCAATCCCGACAATCAAGGAGCTGCTGGTGGCAGCCTCCATGGCCGCAGCGGTAAAGAGCACGGCTACAATCACCACAACCTCAATGGCGAACACCTTGAGCTCGCGGACCAGATGCTTCATTATCGCTGTCCAAATCAACATCACGCCTGACCCTACTGCGATCGCGTAGGCAGAGAGTTCGACCAAAGAGTACGGAAAGACGAAGAGAATCAGCCCCGCCAGGCCCGGGAGGTTCCTCGAAGCAACTATTGCCTGGGTAACGAGGCCCGTGTAGTGGACTGAGTAGACAAAGAGGAATGCTCCGAAGACAGGGACCGTCTCCGTCAGGGCAATGAGCAGGTTGTGGGAAAAAATGAAGACGACCTGTTCCTGAAGGCTTGCGGATTGGATGGGCGTGAACTGGCTACTCGTCTGATTCACTATCAACTGTTGTTCGGCGCTCGAGATGGGGGTTACAAGCCCGCTAACGAAGATTACAAGCTCAATGACGAGTACACCTAGCATTAGCAAGAGACGCTGTCGGTCGAGAAGCTCGGAAGCCAGATTGCGCGGCTTTGGCGGAGGCGCTTCGACCCCTGGATTCATTTCAGACATAGACAGGGCGCGCTTGTATCGCTGACTAATGAACCTGAACGAAATTAGACCCTCGAAATCAGGATGCCGACTAGGTACAGCAGCCCTCCTGCGACGCCGCCGATGAGGGCCGACTCGAGTCCAGCGACTGGTTTGAAGTGCCCTGGAATGAAGATTCGCGAACTCAAAGCGAATAGAGCAGCCAGACAAAGCACTACCGACGACCCTAGCGCCACGATCCCTTGAATTGACAATGCATAAGGGGCTAGAGCAAGCAGGGCGAGGAGAAAGAATGCAAGGCCAGCAGAAACCGGTCTGACAAACGGGTCTGTCTCCAGGTCCTCTATGTTTATTCTAAGCTCTCGACGCAACATCTCCTTCAGCCACAGCTCTTTGTCTTTGAGGAGTCTCTCCATTATCGTCCTGACCTCCTGTTGGTCGTATCCGTCTTTCATGAGCAACTGCTCCATTTCGGCCCTCTCCTCCTCCGGCTCCGTCTCAATTTCCATTTTTTCCCGTTGAACATCGGTCCTGAGCAAATCGAGTTCCGATTTGTTCGAAAGGTAGGTGCTGAAGAACATCGATACCGAGCCCGCAACTGCAAATGCAAAGCCGGCGAGGAGTATCGTACCAAATCCAAGCCCTGCCCCGTTGAGGGCTGCTGTCATGGCCAGTCCCTCTATGGCTCCGTCGCTCCCGCCGAGGACGATTCTGTCTAGAAGACGACGTGCAGGGATGTGCGGATGCTTTTCTTGCTGAACGGGGTTCCCCATGATTCGAAATCCAGATTTCGGGTCAATATTTAGGAATTGGCGGGAACCAGAACGTCGACGAGTGTAATTCAAACCCAATCTCCTAGATTTTGGCGTTTTTAGATTTCGCCTAGCGGTGCAATCGGCCTCTATTATGCATAGGCTCACTCCTTAAGAATGAGTCATACCTACCCCTACGCCATGACCCTAGACGAGAAGATTCGGATCGGAATGATGGCCATCAGCGGCGCGAGCCTTGTTTTCGCAACGTTGGGGCTAAGAATGGGACCGCTCGAGATAATCGGCGGTTGGGGAACCAGCTAGATTCGATTAGCTGGCGCCTCCTATTTTTATCTGCATGATTAGCTTCTCGAATTTCTTTACTAGCTCTTCTCTGTCGAAAATCCACCTCTTCGTCGCTGGATCGTACAAACTGTACGGAATCGTAAACCTTGCTGCTTCGGTTTGGTCGATGGCGTGGAGACTCATCTTCTCCTTCACTGCGCGAGCCGTGTTTCCAAGATACTGCAACCCTTCCACAACATAATCCACAGGCACCGAAAGCTCTGCGAAATAGTTTCTACCTGACCCTTCGCTCCAAAGGAACGGGAGCCTGTTCATCTCGTGTCTTAGGGTCATTGATTCGAACTCATTCGTGTCCTTGACCATGAAGTCAATGGCGAAATACCTGTGCTTCCTGTGCAGGGCCTTCTCGAGATTGTAGTCATATCTGGTACCCATCCAGTTTACTGTGTATCCGCTCAAGAGTTTCCTCCCGCACACGTGGGCGGTATGGTGCCAAGCGAGCTTTTTGTAATTGATATTCAGTTTCTCTGAAATTTCCTTCATAGATTTGTTTGCATCCATCTGAAGCTCCTTGATGATCAACAGGTCGATGTAATCGAACTTGCCCCTCTTCGAAGGCACATACGCTGCCGCCTCGTAATCTTGCGGCGCTGGATTCTGCCATTCGAAATCCCAACGGCCGGTATCGAAGTCGTAGTAATCGGGTTTCATGGGAACGATTCGAGCCCATTCGAATTCCAATATTTCCAACTTCGCGAACATCCCTCTCTCCTTTAGTGCTAGGAGGAATTCCCTAACCTCTCCGATCAAGTCCGAAGGAACGCTGAGGTTGACAACATATTCCCCTCCTATGAGGGATTTGGCGAAGCTCACCACGTAGCTTACTTCGCTCATGGCAGTCAGTATCGCAGCGGCGTAGTTCTTGTAGGTCTCGGAGAAGTCGGCTACGAGCATGACCCTTTTT